>NZ_JBFBBY010000072.1:0-40104 GCF_040682875.1 Amycolatopsis sp. NPDC051071
CAGCACAACCGGCACCGACCACAACCGGCGGGCCGCGCGATCCACCGGAACGGCCTGTCCGGCTTGCGTGAGCAGGTAGCCGTTGGCGTTGGCGGAAAGCTCGATGTTCTGCCAGTCCACCGGGTGCAGCAGCCACCCGGAGCCGTTGAGGGACAACACTTCCAGTTTGGTCACGGCCTGCCGGGTGGTGGTCAGCAGGTCGGTTGCCCATGCCTGACTTTGGGTGCCGGAGATGAAGTTCAGGCCGGTCGGCCGATCGCCGGTGCCGTCCCCGTTGACGATCTCGTCCTCTAGCGCCTCTTCAAGACCAAGTCGAAGCTCGGTGTCCACAAAGGCCGAAAGCATCGGCGCGTCCGCGAGGTCTTGCCGCGCAACGGGTTCAGTCAAGTGCGCGATCGTCGCGGACCGACCTTCTCGACGCTCCATTGTGTACCGGCTGGTCGGCTTCTTGCCTCCCCGCGGAACGACCTTCGCGTTGTTCTCACGGAGCGTTTGCCGCATATACGCCCAGATTCCGACCGTGTCCTTTTCGGTCGGAATGAGCTGCCGCAGAGCGAGGACGGGTTCGGCTTCTCGTACCGGTTGCGTGTCGAGTGGTACGGACACCACCACTGTCCCGGACGGCGCCAGGGACTTGAACCGTCCAAACGGGTCACTGTGCTGGCGGGTGATCTCGGTGCCCCACGTGCTTCCGCCCAGGGACTTCAGCCGGGGGCTGGTCACGGTGGTTTCGCCGCCGGGTGGGCCGCCTACGGCGTCGCCGAGTTCCTTGATCGCGGCCATGACATTACGATCGGTCGCCCTCCGCTCCTCGGCCTTCGCATCGCTAAGCAACGACGTGAGGCGCTTGGCTTCGGCCATGCGCTCCTCGACGAGTTCCTTTTCCTCTGCGGTGAAATCGCGCTTCGCGTTATCGGCCTTGGTGGCGATGCCTTTCGCGACTTCGAGATTTTCCTTGAGCTGCGCCCGAAGACGCTCAACCTTGGTCGACAATGGACTGTCCCTTGTTCGGCGTGGTCATTGATCGGCACCGGGTGATCGTGCGGGCGCGGAGAGAATCGCGCGGGCATCAACGCAGGGCGTACGGGCCGATATGGGTGGATGACGCGGCGGGCCGTGTAAACCCACGGCGGGCCGTCATCCGCTACGTGATCATCTTAGTCGATGCGGCCGATGTACCGCGAAATCTCCAGCCCCGCAGTCCACTCCGTCAACTCGGCCAAGCCATCGCGCAACGGCACCAGCCGGGCGACCCTGTCTGTGGTGATCCACCAATTCGCTTCGGTGGTCATCACCTGCAAAGCGCCGTCATCGTCCACACAAGCCACCACGGGCCGCCCGATCTCCACATTGAGGGGAAGATTGCAGCACAGGGCCATCAGCCCGTCTCCGGCCTTCTCAGAGCTGCAATTCAGGGTCTTCACGCGCGTGCCTCCGTGTCATCGTCCAGTAGTGCACGTAAACGGGTCTCCAGCCGGTCGCGCTCGGCTTCGAGCAGCGGCAGGCGATCCGCGAACGGCGGCCAGTTCAGCCGGATATCGCGGTGCTCGTCCTCCAGCGCCTCCAATGCCCGCTGGATGCGCCGTAGCTCGTACTCGGCGGCCCGTCGGCACCCCGGCGAGCAGTACACGGGCTTACGGCCCGGCCCTGCGCGCTCGGCGAGCGTCCGGCCACATTTGCGGCACTTCATCATTTCTCCACCTTTCACAGTCTGGTTTTCCGGGACGCCACGCGCGGCACCACCGACGCGGTCTAGGTGCCGTCAGGCTCCCGTGATCTCGACGCCCTACCCTCGTTTCGGCTGCCCGAAGGTTCCGAAGGTGCCAGGGCCTTGGAACGTGGAATCTTCGGAACCTTCGAGGAACCTTCGGAGTGGACGTGTCCATCCTGGAATCTTTGAAGGTTCCAGCGGATCTACTGCGGAATGTTGAAGGCACCAGGAAGGTTCCGAAGATTCCAGGCTTCAGGGTGTGGACCCTTCGGAACCTTCGGGCGGCTGGTCGATCGGATGCCGCCACCACCACGGGCCGCCCATGCTGTCCTTCTGCTTCTGCACGCCCAGTTTGCGGGCCGCGCGATGCAGCGTCGTCTTGGAGAAGCCCGCTTTGCTGGCCTCCTTCTGCACGTCGCTGGCCTTCGCCGTTCCGCCGCTTTCCAACAGGTACTTGTCAAGGAAGTCGAGCGCGTCGTTGCGTTCGGTGGCCTCCTCGGTGGTGAGGTTCAGCAGGTCGCCCGCGCGGTGCGTGGACTCGCCGCCCCAGACGACACGGGCGACGTGGCTGTCCGGTGTGGACTCCAGGCGATAGGTCAGGCTGGGCGGCATGGGGGCGAGGTTGTTCTTCGTGCAGGCGAGTACCCGCGTGGACTCGGTGTCGTCGCTGGGATCGAGGGCTACGACGTACCCCGCACGCGCGGCACCGATGATGCCGATGGACCCGCCACCCCGGTAGACGGCGTTCCCTCCGGACGTCTTGTTCAGATGGCGTAGCAAAAGCACTGTGCACCCTGTCTCCTCGCCGATCTTCGCGAGACGCGAGAGAACGACGCGGACGTCCTGGTCCCGGTGAGAGTCCACTTTGCCAGGCATGTAAGCCATAAGTACGTCCACAATGAGCAGTCGGGCTCCGAGGTGGCGAACCACGTCAGCGATCACGTCGGTGTCGGCGAGGGTCGGCGGTCGGCGGCGCGACACTCCTTCATCATCCTTATAGGACACTTCGGTGAGCGCATGGATCCTGTCCGAATTGCCTGTGGCGGCATCGAGCCGGGGTCGAATCGTGTCGGCGAGACCGTCTTCGGCGGACATGATCACAACGTCGCCCTGAACGCAGGGCCCTCCGTCCGGCCAGTCGCGGCCGGTTGAGACGTGCGCGGCAAAGGTGAGCGCGAGTGTGGACTTTCCCAGCGACGGATCACCGTCCAGCATGACGAGTTTGCCCGCTGGCAACCGGTCAGCCCACAACCACGTCACCTGTTCGGGCTGGACGTCCGACAGGTGCTCCAGCACGCCCACCGGCCGCGCATCTTCTTCACGTCCTGTGTAGACAGTGTCGGTCGCGTGATCGTAGTAGTCGTTGGTGTCGCCGTAGTCCTTGCCGTACTCCAGCATCACGCGGCCCGCCGTCCGGCCGCTCGTTCGACCTCAGCCCAGGACGCGAGCGCCCGCGCCCGGATCTGTTCGGGCGTGAGCGCGGGCTGATCGTAGGTGGCGCGGCGCCGTGCCAGTTCGATGTAGGTGGGGACGCGGGCGAACGCGCGCCAATCCAGTGCCGCGCAGACCGTGCCGGACGCCTGCCGCATCGCGGCCCGCTTGGTCCACTCGCCCCATTCGGCGAGCAGTTCGGCGACGTGCGGCGACCTGTTCAGCATCCGCCACGATTCGGCATCGTGGGCGAGCGCCTGAAACTCTGCGCGGCTCAACGTCACGATGCGAACGTCTTCCGCCGGAGGCTGGCCGATCACGAGAGGCGTCCCCCGGTGGCCTCGTGAGCCTTCTCCCACTTCTCGACGTCGACCAGCCGGTACCGGACATGCTTTCCGATCTTGAGGTAGCGCGGGCCGTCGCCGCGCGAGTTCCACTGGTAGACGGTCGCCGGGGGCACCCCCACCCGTTCGGCGAATTCCTTGATCGTCAAGTGCTTGCTGACCGTCATCAGTCCTTGCCCTTCCTGGTGATCAACTGCTGACGGTTGCCACTATGTACATGGTTGTGTCATGGTGTCCTTGGTCAAGCCCGACAGATTGGTGTCAAGGTGGAGAAACCAGCACGACGACGGATCACGTTCCCCCAGGGGTGGGCCGAGTTCGATGACGTGAACCCCTCGTGGGTGCGCGTGCGCGACCAGCTCATCCCCCCGGAGATCACGATGGAGATGCCCAGCGCGCCCGACCTGCCCTCGCTCACGATGAAGATCGAAATGCGCAAAGAGGTGCCGGTGTGCACCGAGATCACGATCCGGGCGAAAGAGGACGGGCGCGAGGTGCGCACGACGGACCTTCGCGCGGTTCAGCTCCAGGACCTCCTAGAACTGATCGTGACCGCAGTTTCCAGCAAGATCATTTCGGCGGGGCCGGATGGCCTGGTCCTTGGCGACAACCAGGGCGCGACGGCGGAGAACTTTGACGCCGCCCTCGCGACGATCCGCGCGGCCCGGAAGGGCACGCGGGCACGTATCACGGATGACTTCCTGCGGGAAGTGGCCGAGACCTACCGCGCCAATGTCGACGGCAACCCCACTCAAGCCGTCCAAAAAAGGTACGGGGTCGAGTACCGAACCGCTGCCCGATGGGTGGAACGGGCACGCGCCAAGAGTTACCTCGCCGCAACCACCCCCGGAAAGCGAAAGGCGTAACGATGACTGTTGAAGACCGTTGGCACCACAAGGGAACGCGGAAGCGCACCAAGGACTACGGACGCGGTAAACGCTGGCGTGTCCGGAATTCCGGAACCCCGGTGCGTTCGTTCGAGAAGAAGTCGGACGCGGAGGACTACGACACGTCCGTCAAGTCGGACCTGCTGAAAGGCATGATGCCGTTCGACGTCACCAAGGGGCGTATCCCGTTCCGGGAGTACTGCGAAAAGCACTGGCTCCCCAACCACCCCGGCACCCCCAATTCGCTCCGGACGATCACGTCGAGGCTGGAGAACCACATCTACCCGCACTTCGGGGACAAGCGCATGTACGACTGCCGCCCGTCCACAGTGAACGGCTGGAAAACGACCATGCGCACCAAGACAGCCAAGCGCGGCGGCGGGAAGCTCTCGGACGCGACGATCCTCGCGTGCTGGATCCACCTCGGCGGGATCTTCCGGTCCGCGAAGATCGACGGGGTGATCGGGGTCCACCCGTTCGAGGGGGTGGAGAGGGTGGACGAACCACGCCGGGGTCACATGCGGCTGCTGGAGGACGAGACCGTAGACGGCATCCTGGAGGCGTTCCCGGACCGCTACCACGGCATCCCGCTTGTGTCGGCCACCTGCGGGCACCGACAGGGCGAATCGTTCGCCGTCGCCGTCGAGGACCTGGACTTCCTCCGGCGCAAGATCGAGATCCGGCACCAGGTCCAGGTGATCGACGGCGAAATGAAGCTCGTTCCCCCGAAGCGGGGGTCCGTGCGCACGGTGCCGCTCCCGGCGCACACCGGGGACGCCCTGGCCGCGCACATCGAGCGCTACGGCACCACGGCCGTCCGGTGCGAGTGCTGCAACCGGGTCAACCACCTGCTGTTCGTCACCGAGTTCGGCGAACTGATCAACTTCACCAAGTTCAACCGGACGCTCTGGCACCCCGCGATCAAGGCGGCTGGGCTGGACCCGGCCGCCGATGACGAGTCCGGTCAGCACCTTCTACGGCACTACTTCGTGTCGGTACTGATCGACGCCCACACCAACCCGAAGGCCATTCAGCAGTACGTCGGCCACAAGCACATGAGCACCACCGTGGACACGTACGGTGGCCTGTTCGAGCGCGCCCACGAGCAAGCGGCCAAGGCCGTCGATCGTGCGTTCGCTGGGCGGGGCCGCGCGTACCCATCGCGTACCGCGAAAGGCGCCTAGGGTGGCTACGTGCAGGTCAGAGCAGGTTTCGGTTGCGAAAGTGCCCTTCGCAACACCTGAGGCTGGCCAAGCAGGAGACAGCTGTCCGCGTCTATGAAGGATTTGGGCCTTGACTGTCCCAAATCCTTCATAGACAAGGCCGAGACCAGCTGAAAGGCCATGTTGCTGCGACGGAGCGCGCAGTCTCGAACCAGGAGGGCGTCAGAAGACCCCGTCGAGGCGGGTAGCCCTATCCGCAGTCACACCACGTTTGCCTTACCCCTCAGTAACCCTCTTTATCACCCACGACCTCTACCGAGACTGCGCACGTGGGCATGAATCGGGCATTCTGCTGCCAGCAAGTGTCCTTTGTGGATAGTCAAGGCGCGGCCCGGCCGGGCTCCGTCGACCGGCCCGGACCCGCGCCGCGAAGCCTGCCTTGAAACTCGCGAAGCAGACCTCACGGCCTCAAGGCAGAGACTCGGTCGCGCCACATTCGCCTTACCCCTCGAATAGGTCTCGGTACGGCGAAAAGGCCCGGACATCCCCCTGTCCGGGCCTTTTCCACCCCCTTGCCCCCTCCGGGTCGCGTTTAGCGGGCTAAACGCGATCCGGGCGGGCGGACGCCGCGTCCCCTGCACGCGGCATCCGCCGCAGATCAGGACTCGCCCGGCTGTTCCGGAGTCAGTAGCCACGCGGCGACGTAGAGCGGGATCGCGAGGCCGGCGGTGATGAAGGCACCGGCCACGAGGGCGATGCGCAGGATCGCGGCGTCGATGCCGAAGTAGGCGGCCCAGCCGCCGGCGACGCCCGCGAGCATCTTGTCGGTGCGGCTACGGTAGAGCTTCTTGGTGGCCTGAGGGGTGTACACGCTGTTCGTCATGGCTCAATATTCGCCCCGGAACGACCACCGGCACATCGGGGAACGGCCCGGAGCCGACCCTGGGATCGGACCCCTGAGGGTCCGTAAACCGGATGCCCTCGACACGTCTTCGCGGGTACAACTTCTCAGGTGAAACACGACAGCCCCGAATTCGCCGCCATCGCCGAGCAGGGCACGATCCTGCGCTGCCAGGTCGGGTCCGGGCTGCACGGCACCGCCGTGCTCGGCCAGGACGACCGGGACGAACTCGGCATCTGCGTCGAGCCGCCGGACCACGTGATCGGCCTGAAGCGGTTCGAGCAGTACATCTTCCGCACGCAACCCGAAGGCGTCCGGTCGGGTCCAGGTGACCTCGACCTGACCGTCTACTCGCTGCGTAAGTGGCTGCGTCTCGCGCTCAGCGGGAACCCCACCGTCCTGCTGCCGTTGTTCGTGCCGGAGTCGGAGATCATGGAAATCGACGACCTCGGCGCCGAACTGCGTGAGAACGCGCACCGGATCGTCTCGCGCCGCGCCGGCCTGCGGTTCCTCGGCTACTCCCGTGCGCAGCGCGAACGGATGCTGGGGCTGCGTGGCAAGGCAGGGCGGCCGGAACTGATCGAAAAGTACGGCTTTGACACGAAGTTCGCCATGCACATGGTGCGTCTCGGCGTGCAAGGCGTGGAGCTGCTGGAGACCGGGCGGATCACGCTGCCCGTTCCCGAACCGTGGCTGGGCTGGCTTCGCGACCTGAGGCAGGGCAAGCGGACCCGCGAGGAAGCACTGGAAGCGGCCGAGTCCCTTGAGCACCGGCTGGACGAGCTGATCCGCGTGTCCTCGCCGCTGACGGCGGAGCCGGACGCCGAATGGGCCGACGCTTGGCTGGTGCGGGCTTACCTCAGGGCGTGGAAAATGCCTTGATGACGATCAAGGCGAAAGCACTCACGTTCGGCGTCGCGGTGCTGACCGTGCTGGGAATCGGCACGGCCAGTGCCGCGCCAGAGGGGTATGGCGCGCAGAGCGGCCTGGACGTCGTCCAGGCCCGCGGCGAGCTCCGCGTGTGCTCGACGGGCGACTATCGACCGTTCACCTACCGGGACGCGACCGGGGCGTGGAGCGGTATCGACATCGACCTCGCGGGTGACCTCGCCCGGTGGCTCGGCGTCCGGCTCAAGCTGGTCCAGACCACCTGGAAGGCGATTGCCGACGACGTCGGGCGTAAGTGCGAGCTGGCGATGGGTGGTGTTTCGGTGACGCTGGACCGCGCGAAGAAGGGGTTCTACACGGCACCCTACCTTCGTGACGGAAAGACGCCGATCACCTTGTGTGAGAACGAAAAGCGGTTCGGGACGCTGGAGCAGATCGACCGGCCCGGCGTGCGTGTGATCGTGAATCCCGGTGGTACCAACGAACAGTTCGCCGACGCCAACCTCAAACGCGCGACCATCGTGCGGCATCCGGACAACAACACGGTCTTCGCGGAGATCCTCGCCGGGCGGGCCGACCTGATGATCACCGACGCGACCGAAACCCGTTGGCAGGCAAAGCAGAACCCGCGATTGTGCGCGGTCCACCCCGATGAACCGTTCACCTTCTCCGAGAAGGCGTACCTCCTGCCACGCGACGTCGTGTTCAAGGAATGGGCCGACCAGTGGCTGCACCTCGCGCTGAACGACGGCACCTACGCGCGGATCGCGAAACCCTGGTTCGGCTGAATCGGTTTGAACCACTTTCGTTATCCGACCGTATCTCCAGATGTGGGTGAGGAGGGACCAGACCGGAGGAACACGGATGATGAACAGCGCCGGGAAACACCGCAAGCGTGCGACGATCGGCATCGCGTCCGTACTCGGAGTGGCCGCCATCGCCGCGGCGATGTTCGCGGTGAGCACCCCGGACGGGCAGGCCGCGGAAAGCTGCCAGGGACTGGACACCGCCCTCCGCAATAACCTCACTTTCATCGCAGGCCGGCAGGCGGCCCCGGGCGCGCTGTCCGAGGCGCGGATCGCGAACCGGCAGACCGTCGTCGACCTCATCCAGCAGCGCCGTCAGACCGCGGGCTGCACCGAGGACGTACAGGCCGATGGCAAGAAGCAGGAACAGGACCAGGCCGCCGGCATGGGCGACGCGATGGTGGGCGAGCAGGAGACCGCCGCCGGGGGTGGCGAGGTCGTCTGTCCGGGCTCTACGGTGACGCTGTCCGGTGAAGGCGGCACGCCCGCCGCGTCGAGCAGACAGTTTCCGGCGGGCACCAAGCTGAAAGTGACGAACCTGGACAACGACAAGACCACGACCGTCGAGGTCACCGGTGCCTCCGGCAGCTGCGCGCTGCTCAACAACGCCGCCTTCGAACAGGTCCGCGAACCCGGGAAGTTCTTGATCCGCCGAGCGGTCATCGAGCGGGTCGGCTGACCGCGGACACCGGATCGGGGAAGACGCGGACAGATCCGGTGCGGCGGTGACACGAGTCCTCCTGGCGACCCCTCGGCCGGGAGGACTCGTGGTCGTTTGTATCTCGCTGGAACACTGCGGCTGATCGTCCCGCGGGGTATGTCATGAAAGGGTCTTTCAGGACAAAAGTTGTCCTGAAAGACCCTTTCATGACATCCGGAGGTGGGCGCGGACGAGAGTGAAGCGGGCCTCCCAGGCGGCCCGGACGTCCGGGGAAGCGGCTTGGGTCGCGAAAAGGTCCGGTTCGGGAGCCTGCCGGGGTACCGGCAAGCGACCGTCCACAGGGGACAGTGACTCACCGCAGACGTCCCCGGTCAGCAACGACATTGTGCCCAGCCCGCAGGCGAAGTCCAAAGTGGGCAGTGCGCCCGCGAGCGCCAGCCCGGCGGCGAGCCCGACGCTCGTCTCGACGGCGGAGGACACCACGCACGGCAGGCCGCACGCTTCGGCCACCTCCAGTGCGCGCCGGACGCCGCCCAGCGGCGCGACCTTCAGCACGGCCACGTCGGCCGCTCCCGCCACGGCCACCTTGAGCGGGTCTTCGGCCCGGCGGATCGATTCGTCGGCGGCGATCCGCACCGCGACCCGGCGCCGGACGTCCGCCAGTTCCTCGATCGTCGGGCACGGCTGCTCGACGTACTCCAGCCCACCCGCCGCGTGGTCGAGTTCGCCGATCGCCTTGATCGCGGTGTCGACGTCCCATGCCATGTTCGCGTCGACGCGGATCGCGCCCGACGGGCCCAGCGCGGCCCGCACCGCTTCGACCCGGGCGCAGTCGTCGGCGAGGCTCACCCTCGGGTCCGCGACCTTCACCTTCGCCGTCCGGCAGCCCGACGCGGATACCAGCTCGTACGCCTTCTCGGGTGACACCACCGGGACGGTCGCGTTCACCTCGACGCTGTCCCGCACCGGCGACGGCCAGCCGCGCTCGCTCGCTTCCAGCGCGGACGCGAGCCACGGCGCGCTTTCGATGTCGGAGTAGTCGGCGAACGGGCAGAACTCGCCCCAGCCGGCTTCACCGCGGATCAGCAGTCCTTCGCGGACCGTGATGCCGCGGAACCGGGTGCGCAGGGGGATCGCGTAGACGTCCATCGACCCCGATCATGCCATCGCCGGTAAGACCGGGATCACGTGCCGTTTCCGTCGTTTCCGGACAGAATGTCCGACGTGGCACTCGATTTTCGCGTGCTGGGGCCCACGGAGGTCTCGGCGGACGGGCTGCCGGTGCCCTTGGGCGGCAGCAGACCGCTCATCGTGCTGGCCGGTTTGCTGCTGCGCGCGAACACCGTGGTGCCGGTCGAGGAACTGGGCCGCTGGCTGTGGCCGGACGACCAGCGGCGCTCCAAGGGCGCCCTGCAGACGTACATCCTGCGGGTCCGCCGCGCGCTCGGCGACGAGGTCACCATCCGCACCGAACGCGGTGGCTACCTGCTCGAACTCGACGAAAGCCTGCTCGACCTGGCGCGATTCCGCGCACTCGCCGCCGAGGGTGCGGAGGCCGTCCGGGACGGTGCCCTCCGCCAGGCCGCGGACCGGTTCGCCGCGGCGCTGTCCGAATGGCGCGGGCCCGCGCTGCAGAACGTCCACTCCGAAGCGCTGCTTCGCGACGAAGCAGACCAGCTGGGCGAGGAGCGGCTACGCGTCCGCGAGCAGTGGGCCGACGCGCTTCTGGCGCTCGGCGACCACACCACCGTCATCCCCGAGCTGACCAGGCTGTGCCGCGAAAACCCGCTGCGGGAGCGGTTGCACGAGCAGTTGATGCTCGCGCTGTACCGCTCCGGCAGGCAGGCCGAGGCGCTCGACGTCTACCGCCGGATCGGCGCGGTACTCGCCGAGGAGCTCGGCCTCGATCCCGGCGCGTCGCTGCAACGCGCGCACCAGGCGATCCTGACCGGCGAAGAGGCCGGTGAGACCACATTGGACTCCGGGCTGACGCGGTACCGGCTCGGCGTCGAACCGCTGATCCCGCGTCAGCTCCCGACGGATCTGCGTGTTTTCTCCGGCAGGCGGCGTGACCTCAAGGCACTGCACGAGCTGGTCCCGGAAGCGCTCGACACCGAGACGTCGACGCCCATCGCGTCGATCGAGGGAATGGGTGGCATCGGCAAGACGACGCTCGCCATCCATTTCGCGCACGAGGCCGGGGACCGGTTCCCCGGCGGGCAGGTGTACCTCAACCTGCGTGGCTACGGCCCCGGTGACCCGGTCGGACCGGCAGCCGCGCTCGAAACCATGCTCACTTCGGTCGGCGTTCCGGCCGACCGGATCCCCGACGGCGTCGACGGCCGCGCGGCCACCTGGCGCACCTACAGCGCCGGCCGCCGGATGCTGATCCTGCTCGACAACGCCGCCGACACCGAACAGATCCGGCCGCTGCTGCCCGGTCCCGGCTGCCTCGTTCTGGTGACCACCCGGTGGCAGCTGCGGGCACTCGTGGCGACCCACGGCGCGCGGCGCGTCGCACTGGAGGAGCTGGCCGACGACGACGCGATCGACCTCGTCGCCTCGACGATCGGGCTGGAACGGGTCACCGAAGATCCTGAGGCCACTGAACGGTTCGTCCGGTATTGCGGTGGGCTGCCGCTCGCCATCCGGATCCTCGCGGTGCGGGCCGCGCAGTTCCCGGAGCTCGGGCTGCGGGAGTTCGTCCGCCTGCTGGAAGCCGAACAGGACAGGCTGGGCTCGTTCGACCTCGCCGATGGCGACGAGACGAACATCCGGGCCGTCTTCTCGTACTCGTACCGGGCACTCGACGAGCGGGCCGCGCGGATGCTGCGCCTGCTCGGCCTCCCGACCGGCGGTGACTTCAGCGTGCCGTCGGCGGCCGCCGTGGCGGGTGTCGACATCGCCGAGGCGCAGGCCGACCTGGCGAAGCTGGTTTCCGCGCATCTGCTCGCCCGGTCCAAGCCCGGCCGATACCAGTTCCACGACCTGATCCGCGCGTACGCGGCCGGGCTTTCGGCGAAGGTGGACGGGCCAAGGGTGCGGGAGGAGGTGCTGGACAGGCTGCTCCACGCGTCGCTGGCGTCAGCGCTGAACGCGTCGAGGCTGCTGCGCTCGGACAGGCACTACCGGCTCGTCGAGCCGGAACGGTTCGACGGCGCGGGGCTGAAGTTCGGGCATTACGAGCAGGCGCTCGACTGGTTCGACGAAGAGGGCGGCAACCTCATCGCGGCGGTGAACGTCGCGTACCGGGAGCGGCGGTACCGGGAGTGCTGGCAGCTGGCATGGCTGTCGCAGTCGTATTTCATCGTGCGTGCCCGGCTGGAGGACTGGCGATCGGTGTTCGGGGTGGCGCTGCGCGCCGCGCGCGAGATGGGCGATCGCTCCGGCGAGGCCGCGATCCTCAGCGGGCTCGGCGTGGCCTGCGGAGTGGCGCGCCAGTACGCGGACAGCGTCGGCTACCTGAAGCAGGTGGTCGCACTCCAGCAGCAGGTCGGCGACCGGCAGGGGGAGGCACGGGCCCTCTACAACCTCACGCTCGCCAGCCGGAACCACGAAAGCCCCGAAACGGCGTGGGAGTACGGGACACGGGCGTTGCGGTTCATCCGCGAGTACAACGTCGGCTCCGGGATGGAGGCCAGTGCCCTGCAGGCGCTCGGCGACATCTGCACCGACGCGGAGCGCTACGAGCAGGCTCTCGAACTCGCCGATCAGGCATTGGCGCTGGCGGCGCACGCGCTGCCCGACGAGGCCCGCTTCACCCTCCACACCAAGGGCATCGCCCTCGTCGGGCTCGGCCGCAACGACGAAGGCGTCACCTGTATGCGGCAGGCGGTCGAGATGTTCTTCGCGCACGGAGAGCTTTACGAGGCGGCCGATGTGCTGGCCCAGCTCGGCGGAATCCAGCTACGGCTTGGTGATCCTGCGTCGGCACGGGATTGCTGGCTGCGTTCGGTGCGGGTGCTGACCGAGCTGGCGCATCCGGACGCCGAGGACGTCCGGACGAAACTCGCCGCGCTCGTCAGCGGCGAGGCCGTCAAGACCGAGTGAGGCTTGGCGAGGCACGGGCGCCCGGCGTGCCGACCCCCAGTCGCAGCACGCGAGTACGCCCGTGTCCTCACGTGTCACCTAACCGGATGCCGCTCACTGTGCGCTGACTGTGCAGCTTGAGCGAGGTTAGCGAACGCCATCGCGTTCTTCGGGGCCTCGCCTTTCACGTCGTTGTCGAAGTAGACATACGTGTCGCGATGCCAGCCCTTGATCTTGCGGGCCCACTGCTCCAGTGCCTCGTCGCCGTACCCGCTGACGTACAGCTCCTCGTCACCGTGCAGGCGGACGTACGCGAACTCGTCGCTCGTCATCTCCTCGACGTACGGGAACTTGCCGGCGGTGTCGGCGACCACGAGCGCGATGCCGTGTTTCCGGCACAGCTCGACACTCTCGGGCTCGGCGAAGCTCGGATGCCGTACTTCGACCGCGTGCCGGATCTTCCGGCGTGGCTTCGCGTCGGTGTACGGCTCGGCCTTCAGCTTGTCGTCGTGTCCGCTCGCGAGCTTGGCGGCGGCGTGGCTCGTCCGCGGCAGCAGCTTGAAGAACGTCTCGACGCGCTCGGCGTCGAACGCCAGCTGTGGCGGGAGCTGCCAGAGGATCGGTCCCAGCTTCCGGCCGAGTGCCAGCACACCTGACGCGAAGAAGTTCGCCAGCGGCGTCTCGACGTCGCGCAGTCGCTTCAGATGCGTGATGAAGCGGCCGCCCTTGACGGCGAAGACGAAGTCGTCCGGGGTTTGCGCGGCCCACGCGCGGTACCGCTCGGGACGCTGCAGGGAGTAGAACGAGCCGTTGATCTCGGCCGAGTTCATCCGATGCGAGAGGTACTCCAGCTCGCGTCGCTGGACCAGGCCGCGGGGATAGAAGTCCCCACGCCAGGGTGGGTAGCGCCAGCCCGAAGTTCCGATCCTGATCTCGGCGACGGCGATCACCGCCTTCCTCCTACCGCACTGGCTGCCCTGATTCCCCCTCTCCACCCGGCGCAAACGCCCGCTCAGGCCCACGAGAACCGCCAGCGGCGGGTCTGGACCAGGTTGGAGGCGAACTCGCGCAGGTTGCCCGGCTGGCCCGCGAACGAGGGCAGGCAGAACGAGCGGTGCTCCGCGGCGACCGTGAGCGCGCGGCCCTGGGTGCGTGGCGGCGCGGACACCGACAGCTCCAGCGAGTCGAAGCCCAGGACCGTGAGCGTCGCGCCGAAACGGTCTTCCCAGCTGCGCAGGACCGCCGACAGCTCGTGGACCTGGTCGGTCACCTTGATCATGCCCGTCCAGCCGAGGATCGCCGGGATGTCCGCGGGCCGCTCGGTCTGCACCAGCGCGAGCCGGTGCGGGGCACGCGTGGCCAGAATCGACCCGGTGTTACCCGCCTCGGCCAGCGGATCCGCCCGGCGCGAGGGGCGACGGGCGAGACCGGGGAACTTGGCGCCGAACGGACGCAGGCAGGCGCCGTCGCAGCATGAGGTGTCCCACCAGCGGGCCAGCACGTCGGCCGGGTCCGCCGACGAGATCCGGTGGTCGGCCGGGGAGAGCCTGCCGCGGTCGTCGATCCAGTCCTCACCGTTGGCGGCGAAGCGCTGGTCGTGCGGGATCAGCACCGGCCACAGCCCGGACCGGTCGAACTCGGCGACGCAGCCGGTGTAGCGCTCCGGCTTGGCCAAGGGCAGGTCCGACACCCAGATCCGGCCGTGCCATCGGCCGGGCGGCAGGGTCTGGACGGGCGGCGTGCCTTGGCGGAACGGTGCGATCGTCATCGGCTTCCCCTCGAACTGGTGTTCGGTCAACTCTACCCGAACACTAGTTCGAACAACCGACAGTTTTCGATACCCCGTTCGCGGGATACCGCGGTCGCCCAGGTCGAGGGGCCGAAATTTTTTCGGCGCACTGAATTCGCCGTCGTCCCACGTGTCCCTGAAGTCACACCAGAAACAGCCAGCGGTACATGAAGGCCCCCTTCCTGTACCTAGGCGCAAGTAAGGGGCCTTCATGTACACGCAACTACCGAACGCGAGGAGTCACATCGGCCGCAGCAGGTCGTCCGCGTCCACGATCCGGTACGCGTAGCCCTGTTCGGCCAGGAAGCGCTGCCGGTGCGCCGCGTACTCGGTGTCGACGGTGTCCCGCGAGACGACCGAGTAGAAATGCGCCTGCCGCCCGTCACCCTTCGGCCGCAGCAACCGTCCGAGGCGCTGAGCCTCCTCCTGCCGCGAACCGAACGTCCCGGAGATCTGGATCGCGACCGACGCCTCCGGCAGGTCGATCGAAAAGTTCGCGACCTTCGAAACGACCAGCGTCTTGATCTCCCCGCGCCGGAACTCGTCGAACAGCTTTTCGCGTTCCTTGTTCCGGGTCGCGCCCTGGATCACCGGCGCGTCGAGTTCGTCGCCGATCATCTCCAGCTGGTCGAGGTAGGCGCCGATGACCAGGGTCGGCTCGCCCGGATGCCGGTCGACCAGGGATTTGATCACCTTGGTCTTGGTGTCCGCGGTCGCCGCCAGCTTGTACCGCTCCTCGGCCTCGGCCGTCGCGTACGCGAGCCGCTCGGCGTCCGTCAGCGTCACCCGGACCTCGGTGCATTCGGCAGGCGCGATCCAGCCCTGCGCCTCGATGTCACGCCACGGGACGTCGTAGCGCTTCGGGCCGATCAGGGAGAACACGTCGCCCTCACGGCCGTCTTCGCGCACCAGGGTCGCGGTCAGGCCGAGCCGCCGCCGCGACTGCAGGTCCGCGGTCATCCGGAACACCGGCGCGGGCAGCAGGTGGACCTCGTCGTAGACCACCAGTCCCCAGTCGCGCGAGTCGAACAGGTCAAGATGCCGGTATTCGCCCTTGGTCTTGCGCGTGACGACCTGGTACGTCGCGATGGTGACCGGCCGGATCTCCTTCTTCTCGCCGGAGTACTCGCCGATCTCCTCTTCGGTCAGCGAGGTCCGCGCGATCAGTTCGCGTTTCCACTGCCGTCCGGCGACGGTGTTCGTCACCAGGATCAGCGTCGTCGCCTTCGCGTGCGCCATGGCCGCGGCGCCGACCAGCGTCTTGCCCGCGCCACAAGGCAGCACGACGACGCCGGATCCACCGGCCCAGAACGCCTCCGCGGCCTTGCGCTGGTAGTCGCGCAGCTCCCAGTCGACTTCGGCCAGTTCGATCGGGTGCGCTTCGCCGTCGACGTAGCCGGCGAGGTCCTCCGCGGGCCAGCCGACCTTCAGCAGTACCTGCTTGAGCCGTCCGCGTTCGGACGGATGGACGATGACGGTGTCTTCGTCGATCCGCGCGCCCAGCATCGGGCTGATCTTCTTGTGCCGGAGGATCTCCTCTAGCACCGCGCGGTCGGTGGTCGCCATGACCAGGCCGTGCGCCGGGTGGTTGGCGATCTGCAGCCGCCCGAACCGGCCCATCGTGTCCACGATGTCGATGAGCAGCGGCTGCGGCACGGGGAACCGCGAGTACGTCGTCAGCGCGTCGACGACCTGTTCGGCGTCGTGGCCTGCCGCACGGGCGTTCCACAACGCCAGCGGCGTGATCCGGTAGGTGTGGACGTGCTCGGGCGCGCGTTCCAGTTCGGCGAACGGCGCGATGGCGATCCGCGCGTCGTCGGCCTGGCTGTTGTCGACCTCGAGGAGCACGGTCTTGTCGGACTGGACGATCAGCGGGCCATCGGTCACATCCTCCTTTATACGTTCCGGCCACACCGCCACCCGCCGCGGCACCGCTGGTGGAAGGATGGGCATCAGGTATCTGGAGGGGAAATTGACGACTACACCGACCGGCGGCGTGCCCGAGTACGACCCGTTCACCGCGTCCGGCCTGCCGCAAGCGCCCGCGCTGCCGGAGTCGGGACCGCCGTTCCCGAAGCCACCGCCGATCAGCGCGCTGGCGAAGGTGTCCATCGTCCTCGGCGTCGTCGTGGCGCTGGGCCTGGGGAGCCTGGTGGCGTGGGGGATTTCGCAGGCAGGAAGGTTCACCGCGGTCGAGGCGGGCAAATGCCTGTACCTGACCGACGAGGCGGGTGGCTCCCAGGGCTACACGACCGCCAGCTGCACGTCGGCCCGCGCGACTTTCCGCGTCGACGACGTGCGTCCTGGCTCGTCCGAGTGCCGTAGTGCGGACTACGTCCAGTTCGAGCTGTATGGCGGCGCGTCCAGCCGCAAGGCCAAGTCGACACTGTGCCTGGCGCTGAACGTCGAAACCGGGGACTGCCTGCGTGACGTCGTGCACGAGACGCGGATCGCGAAGGTCCGCTGCGGCGACATCTCGGCGGAAGCGCGGGTGGTTGTGATGGCGGGGACGGCCGAGAAGGCCTGCTCGCCGGACGACACCGCCCTGCACTACACCGGCCCGCCCGAGCGCACCGTGTGTCTCAGGCCGACTGGGGAAAATATCTAGCAGACACGCCCTTAGGGGCGCGGCACCAGCGCCTGGACATCGAGCCGGGCGCCGAGCATGCCCGAGTTGTGCATCAGATCGGCGACGCGTTGCAGCCGGATGCCGTTGACGGAGGCCGGATACGACCCGAGTGAGATCAGCGACGCCGTGGTCCGGTCGATGTCGGAGAACGACGGCAGCGCGTCGCGGATGGTGGCCGGGTCCGCCGCCCGCACCTGCGCGTCGCTGAGTACTTTCCGGAAAGCGGACAGCGTGCGCGCGTTGCCCTGGCCGAAGGTGCCGGTCGAAACGTAGGACGACATCGGGAAGTCCAGCGTCGCGCCGCGTGCGCCGTCGGCGAGGATGCTCGCCCCGAGTTCCTTCTCAGCTCTCGTGATGTACGGCTCGACCATCCACGCGGCGTCGGCTTCGCCCGCCTGCAACGCCTGCGGCATCCGGTCGAACGCGTGTTGCCTGAACTGGATCCTGGCCACGTCGACGCCCGCGGTCGCGAGTACCGAGCGGCCGGCGAGTACGCCGACGTCGTCGAGCATGTTCACCGCGATCTTCGGCGACCGCTTGACCGTCGGTTCGGTGTAGTCGGAGCCGGGGAGTGTGACGAGCGCCATGGTGTTGCGGCCGGCGGTGTAGGCCTCGCCCTGCAACTGCAACGCCGTCCCGGCCGCGGCGGCACGGAAAATGGAGACGTCGCTCGAGAAGGCGATGTCGATCTCACCCGCGGAAAGTTTGGTGATCGCCTGGTCGGCGGGGACATCGACCAGTGTGACGGAAAGCCCGGCGGCGGTGAACTTCCCGTCGGCGACGGCGACCCTCAACGGGGCCGTGTCGATGGGGCTTCCGACACCGATGCGCAGTTCCATCCGTTCGAGTGGCGCGTCGGTGCTTGCGTCACCACGGAAAAACACTCCGCAACCGGCCGTCGCCAGCAGAGCCGCTACCAGCGGAATCGCGCATTTGCGCATATTCGTCACCGCTCACCTACCGAGAGAATGTGCTCCTCCTTCTGGATCGTATGGTCTGGGCCCCATACGATCGCCTGCGGGAGACGCCGCACAACCGCGGCTTTCGATCGTTCTCGAACCTTGTTACTCTACAGTAGGTTCGGGCTCTCGTCCCCGATGTCAGCCACGGGAAAGGGTCCCGTGGTGGGAAAAGGAAACCAGGTGGCCCGTCGCGACAAGCGTCCCCGTTGGGGCGACGCGGCGGAACGGCATCCCCGGGGAGGCGGACGCTGGCGCCTGCGAAACTGGCACCTGCGTACCAAACTCTTCGTGGTCCTGCTGATACCCGCGCTCGCGGTGGTCGCACTCGTCGGCCTCCGGGTCAACTCGGATCTGCGGGACGCCCGGCAACTGGCCGAATTCGCCACCCGCGGCCGCGTCGACAGCACCGTCGCCGAAGCGGTGCACCAGCTTCAGCGTGAACGCGACCTCACCGTCCGGTTCGTCGCGGGCGACCGCAAGAGCGACGTCTCGGAACTGACCGAACAACGCAAACGCGTCGACGAGTCCATCGGCACCTTCGAACGCACTCTCGGCGAGAGCAAGAGCAGGCTCGGCGACAAGGCCGCGACCGGTCTGCAGCTGACCAGAGACCGCCTGCGTGTGCTGTCCGGTCTGCGGTTTTCCGCGGAACACTCCGCTTTCCCCGCCGACGCGGTGTTGCGCTCCTACAGCGAACTGATCTCCGGCCTGCTCGACATCGGCGATTCCACCGCCGCCGACGTCTCCGACCCGGATCTGGGGAAACTCCGGCTGGCAGGCAACGCGCTCGCCAGGATCAAGGACCAGATGTCGGTCAAACGCGCGATCATGGCGGCCGCGCTCGCGCAGGGCGGCCTCAACCGCGACCGGACACGTGCCCTGCTCGGCGCCGAGGCCGAACTCGCCGCCGCCCGCAACGACTACCGCACCTTCGCGACGCCCGAACAGCAGCGGATGTACGACGACACGGTGATCGGCCTGATCGTCGACATCGGCAACGACATGGTGGAATCCGCGCTCATCCGGGCGGAGAACGACCAGGGGCTCGGCGGGCTGGACCCGAACCGGTGGGATACCTCCGCCACCTACACGGTCAATCTGGCCCACCAGGTGCAGCAGGCGTTGCTCGTCCAGTTGCAGGAACGCACGGACACCCTTGCCGCACAAGCGAGAACGTCCGCGATCTGGGACGGCGGCATCGTGCTCGCCGTACTCGTGATCGCCGGTGTGCTCTCGGTGATCATCGCGCGTTCGCTGTTGCGGCCGCTGCGAATCCTGCGGCGCAGCGCCCTTCAGGTCGCCGAGCACCAGCTGCCGGCCGCGGTGCAGGGACTGCTCAGCGATCCCGAGCCGCAGCCGGAGAACCTGCGGCGACGGCTGGCCGTCGCGCCGGTCCCGGTGTTCAGCCGCGAGGAACTCGGCCAGGTGGCGCGTGCGTTCGACGCCGTGCACGGGGAAGCCGTCCGGCTCGCCGGGGAACAGGCCATGCTGCGGGAGAACATCAACGCGATGTTCGTCAACCTGTCGCAGCGGAGCCAGGATCTCGTCGAGCGGCAGCTGTCCGTGCTGGACCGGATGGAAGCCGACGAACAGGATCCCGACACACTCGCCGGGCTCTTCGAACTCGACCACCTCGCGACCCGGATGCGGCGCAACAGCGAGAACCTGCTGGTGCTTTCGGGAACCGACGTCGTCCGCGAGGACGGCGGCGCCGTCGTGGCCGACGAGATCATCGGCGCGGCGCTTTCGGAGGTCGAGCACTACCAGCGCATCGAACTCGGTGCGGCACCGCGGATCGCGGTGCGTGGTGAGGCCGTCAACGACCTCGTGCACGTGGTCTCCGAGTTGCTGGAGAACGCCACCCGCTATTCGGACCAGAGCACCATGGTGCAGGTCGAGGGCCGGGTGACCGACCGAGGCGAATGGCAGATCGACATCACCGACCACGGCGCCGGCATGCCGCAGGCGGAGATCGACCGGACCAACACGCGGCTGGCGAATCCGCCGGACGTCGACGTCGAGGTCTCGCGGCGGATGGGCTTGTTCGTGGTCGCGACGCTGGCCGTGCGGCACCGCATCGACGTCCGGCTGCGGTCGGCCGACGGCGGCGGGATCACCGCCGTTGTCGTCGTGCCCGCCGGGCTCATCGTCGACGCGCCGCGGCCCGCGCCGATGCCGGAACCCGCGCCAGTGGCGGCGGCGCCCGAGCCGGAACCCGAACCGCCGCTGGAAGTCCCCCCGCTGCCCGAGCCGGAGGAAGGCGCCGAGGAGTCGCGATTCGCGCCCGTGCTGGAACCCGGGCCGCCGCGGCGCGCGCCGGTCGTCGAGCGGGAAACGCAGCCGGAATGGCCGTCCTCGGACGACGACGCGGGCAACCACCTCGAGATGGACTCGCCGACCGAGCGGATGCCCAAGTACCAGAGCGTGCTCTCGCAGTGGTTCGACCATGGCGGTCCGCGCGAAGGTCCTTCGCCCGCCGAGCCGGGACCGCCTTCCATGCCGTCGTTCGAGCCGGTGAACGCGCCCGAGGAGGTCGCCGAAGCCCGGAACGAGGAACTTCCGGAGGATCCGGACGCGCCGACCGAGCCGAAGCTGAAGCCGGTGGCGGCGAAGGAAGCGGCCCCGGAACCCGCTCCGGAACCGGAATCCGAGCCTGACTGGCCGACGTCGGACGAGCTCGAACAGGAGGATGGCGCGGAGGACACTTGGCCGTTCCTTCCCGCCGTCGTCCCGGAGGCGCGGTCGCAGGACGACAGGCCGGAGAAGCCGCGAGGGGAGAGGCCGATACTCTCACTTTCCCCCGAAGCGGTCCGCGAACGGATGACCAGCCTGCAAGGCGGTTTCCGGCGCGGTCGCCACGCCCGGGGTGACGACAACCCCTCGGCTTAAGCGAATTGGAAGGTCCATGAGTTCGAAAACCGGCCTGCTGGAAGTGATCGCGCTCACCGCCGCGGACGCGGAGCGCGCACAGGAGGGCGGGGCCGATCGCCTCGAACTGGTCAGCGACATGGCCAGCGACGGGCTCACGCCGTCGCTCGGGACGCTGCGCGAGGTGCTCGCCGCCACCGACCTCCCGGTGCGGGTCATGTTGCGGGACAACATGTCCTTCGCCGCCGGTGACCTCGACGGACTGCGCGCGGACACCGCGCGGCTGATCGACGCGGGTGCCAGGGAGTTCGTCTTCGGGTTCCTGGACGTGGAAAGCGAGATCGACGTCGACGCCTGCGAGACGCTGGTCAAGGAGCTGGACGGGCTGCCGTGGACCTTCCACCGCGCCATCGACCGCGCGCGGGATCCGTTGCGTGCCTACGACCGGCTGGCCGCGCTGGGCTGCGACACGGTGCTCGCCGCCGGGCATCCGCACGGGGTGGCGCACGGTCTTTCGGTGCTGCAGCGGCTGGCCCGCCGTACGGACGGGCCGCGGCTGCTGGTGGGCGGCGGTCTGCGGGCGCAGCAGGTGCACCTGCTGCGGGCCGGCGGGGTGCGTGCCTTCCACGTCGGCAGCGCGATCCGGCCGGATGGCTGGGAGTCCGATGTGGACGTCGCCGCCGTCCGCGAATGGGCGGCGCTGGTCAAGAACTGAGCGTGTCGCGGAGACGTTCGAGCGCGGCGGCGACGTCCCGTTCCGTCGCGGGGATGAGTGTCAGGCGCTCGTCGTCGTAATGCTTCGCGGTGGTGACGATCCAGCGGCCCTCGTCGGTGTCGTAAACCCGAAGAGGGTCGCTGACCACGCGGTTTCCGTCGGATTTCCGGGTTTCCGCGTACAGCTCCGCGATCACCCACGGCTCGAGCGCCGCGAACCGCTGCGCGCGCCGGACGTCCGCGCCGGGTGTCACCGCGCCGGCGACCTCTCGGCTCAGTGCCCGCAGTTCCGAGCGCAGCACCGTGATCGACGGGACCGTCGACTTGCCGACACCCGCCGGGAGGACACCGGCGAGCACACCGGTGAGCCGGTCCTTGTGGAACGTGCGCACGTAGACGTCGTCGCCGTCCCGCACCGCGACGAGCCGGAACCAGACGGAGCCGGCGACGAGCACCCCGAGGTTGGCTCCCGTGGCGGTATCGGCTATCCACCCGAAGGCCGCCTCCGGCGGGCCGGACAGCAGGGCGGCGATATCGGTGAAGCCCGGCTCGTCCGGGTCGTGCGGATCGGCGCCGTAGCGCGCTTTCGTGTCCGCAAGGGCTCTGTTGGCCTCCGCGCGGGCGGTGTCGTCCAGCCACACCGCCTGTGGCGCGAGAACGGGATGCAGCTCGCCGCCCGTGGCTTCGGTGACCAGGACGGCGAGCTGATCCACCGCGAACCGTTCCGGCTCGGTGAACCAGACCATTTACTTGCCGATGACCGGAGGTGTCGGTGCCATCCCCGTCGTCGGGTCGACGACCTTCTCGCCCTCTTCGCCAGGCAGGAAGTGGGAATCGTCGTCGAGGATGTACTTGCGGTGGTGCTCTTCGTCCTCGGCGCCCTTGCCGCGCTGACCGCCCGCGCCGGGTGTCATCCCGTTCGCACCCGGCTTGCCCGCCGTGCCGCCGCGCATCCCCGGCTCGGCCATGCCTCGGGTGCCTGCCGGGCCCGCCCCCGATCCCGGCCCGCCGCCGAGCCTTCCGGCCGTGCCACCGGTGCCCGGCCCGGGCACGCCGGTCCGTCCAGCACCCGGTCCGTTTGTGCGCCCTTCAGGTCCGGGTAAGCCCGGCGGGACCCAGTTCGGGCCTCCGCCTCCAGGCGGTCCGCTGACCGGCGTCCGAGGCACGTCGGTGACCGGCTGACGGACAGGATTCGGGCCTGGGTGATCTTCGACCGGCCGGGTGGTCTGATCGCCGTCGTCCGCTACCGGCGTGCGGTGGTTCGGCGGGACTTTCTGCGGCGGACCCTGCTGCGGGGGGTGCTGCTTCGGTGGGTCCTGCTGCGGGGGCGTCTGCGGTGGTGGTGCCTGCGGTGGTGGTGTCTGTTTCGATGGGTCCACTGTGGACTCGCCGGGCCTCGGCCCTTGCGCAGGCGTCCGCGGCGGCCCGTAAGCGCCACTCCTCTTTCGCTGCTCCGGCGCGCCACGGAACCCGTCGATCGCTCCAGGCTTCTCGCCTGGCGTCCCCTGCGAAACACTGAACGCGCCCGGGTCGATCGTGCCGTAGGTGACCGGCATCCTCGCCCCGTTGTCACCGGAGATCCGGGTCCAGCCGTCCATGACCGCCACATTGCTCTGCGCCGCGTTGTTCGCCGCCGTCGTGGCCTGGAAGTAATTCTTGGCACCGCCCTCGACCATCTCGTTGAACGAGGCGGGCATCGGCGGCACGGGCGGCACCGGCCGCACCGAGTTCTTGGTGACGTGAAAGCTGTCGACCTGGGTGCGCAGCAGATTGTCGGCGAACTCCATCTCACCGCCCGCCTGCCCGTGCGCGACCGCCAGCGGTCCGGCGCCACGCTGGGCAGCCCCGGAAGCCTCGCCCTGCCAATGCTCCTCGAGCGCCGCTGCCGCTTTGGTGATTTCCGCTTGCAGGTGACCGTATTCCACCCGGACCTCGGCCAGTTGCCGCTGTGCTGCTTCGAGACCGTCCGTGCCCGGGGCGTTGAGGAAGTTCTCGTAGATCTGCTGGCCTGTCATCGCACCCATCTCAAGCCCCCTTCTTGATGGTGTCGATCACGTCAGACGCGACGTTTTTCGCAGCAGTGCACACGTCGTTGCCCGCTCGGGCACGAACACTGACCGTAAAGAACAGCGCGTCCGTGATCGCGACTGATAAGACACAGTCTCCCTTGACGCGGTTGTCAACCAGTTCGTTGTACGCCGCCGGGTATTCATTGACTGCCGTCGGCTCGAAGTAGCCGTTCTTCCACCAGCCGGTCTCGTCGAGTGCGTAGAGGTTGCTCAGGCCGTTTTTTACGCTTGACACGTAGGTCAAGCCTGCGCCAGTGTCACCGTTTGGCCCGAACTCCCAGCTGCAGTTCGGGTCTCCGTTCAATATCGCCGGCTTGCCCGTTCCTTGCGAATTCAGCTTGTCCAATTGAGCTTGATCGAGACTTGTGCACGGTGCCGTCAGAAACTTGTCCGCGTTTAACGGCTGTCGTACCGAAGGGGCCTTCTGGGTCGGACTGGCGGCACCCGGACTACTTGGGGTAGCGCTTGGTAGTCCAGGCACCTCGCTACTGCAGCTTGCGACGGTTGCGAACAACACGCCGGCCATCGCCAGCTTGACCGATATGGAACGGTTGGTCATCGAGCAGACCATTTCTCGAAAAGCGAGCCGGTGTCTTCGTCAACTTGGCGATAGGTGCCGTTCGCTTTACGCAGGGCATCGAGCAGCCCTTGGGCGTACATCGAGATCGCCCTGTTGTGGTCTGCGGCTTTGATAAGTGACACGCGTGTCGCCTGTGCTTGGCTGACAGCGGGCGCATCGGGAGACGGTGGCGTCACACCCTGGGCCGCGTTGATCAGCTTGTAGTACTGATCCCGGCTGCGGCTCCGCAAGTCCTCGAATGTGCGGATCTGTGCGGCCAGTGCCTCAGGATCGATCCGGTACCCCGCACCACCCGCCGGAGTGGCCCCGAAGCTCATCCCGAGCTGATCGAACACATTGGGTGGCGGAGGCGGTTCCTTCAGGTTCGCGCGCAGGTTGGTGTCCGCGTTGGCGGTCTTGACCTGCCGCGCTATCTCCGCTTCGGCCTGCGTCCCTCTCCCGTCGCCGGGCTCGCCCATGACGTCCTCCCCTGTGGTCGTCCACACCCTCCGACGAAAGATCATAGGACATCGTTCCGCAACAATGGGATTACTCAGGGGAATCACTGAATGGGATTAACGCTTGCGATCACTGACGCCGCGATGGCGCGCGCGAATTCGCATCCGGTGCCGCCTTGGCGAGCATGATCGAGCACGGCGAAGAACAGCTGATCGGTGAGGGCGACGTTCAGGTCGCAGTTTCCGATCGGGCGATCGTCACTGGTCGCGGCGTAGACGCCGGGGTAGCCCGATACGGTGACGGGTTCGAAGTGGCCGTGCTTCCACGCATTATTTCGGCGGGTTTCGTAGAGCTGCTCGATGCCCTTGGTGATTTCGGAAAGAACAGGACGTCGATGGTGAGCGGCTGGTCGTCGGCGGTGATCATTTTACAGCCAGGGGTCTCGCCACGATCGGTCTCCTGGATGCGCATGACGGTCAGGTTGCCCGGAAAACTGCGCGAGGACAGGAGTCCGGTGGCATCGAGCGGTTTCGGAACAGGTGGTGCTTCGCGGCCGAGGCCGACGTCGATTACTTCCCGTGAGTGAGGCGATCCGCACGCCGAGACACAGGCGAGGAGCGCGACGATCGCGAAGAAGCGCTTTCACTGCTTCGCTCCCTTCGTGATGCAGGAGTCGCAGCGTTCGTGCTGTTTGATCTTGCCGGTCAGGTCGTGGCCGTAAAAGGGAAACATGCGGCGCCGCAATTCGCGACATAGAGGAGTCATAACCGCAGTCGCCCCTTGCCGACATAGTGAGCACGTCGGCTCTCTCGCGACGGGGTTCCGGCCTCGGGGATCCAGCCGCCCGCCGGTAGTCATTGAGCGGCAAGGCGATCCAGTTCGTCGGCATAGGTGATGTCTTCGGGCAACGTCGTGGCCACGCATTGAAACGGCAACACCAAATGGCGATCACCCGGTCGGGATCGTCGGACCCCGGTGACACCCTGCGCGCATGACGTGGCCACCCCGCGTGCACGTGCTTTCGGCGCGGCGATCCGGGCCGCGCGCAGGCGAAGAGGGATGGGGCTCCGTGAGCTTTTCCGGCTCGCGGAAGTTCCGAGCTGATGGTGCGCTTGGTTCGCAAGGAACTGCTCAACCGGCCGACACCGCGCTGCTCGGCGAGATCGCGCTCAGGCAGTGTGTCGGTGGCGACGCCGTGATGCGTGAGCAGCTGAGGCAATTACTCAAGGTCGCGCGCGGCGGGGGTGATCCAGGGGGTGCTCACCGAACTGGAAGGCCACGCACGGTGATTTGAGGTTGCATCTTCAACTACCGCGATCCGACCGGCTAGCGTGGGGGCATGGCTATCCGCACCGTACGTGACGCGACCAGGGAACTGCTGCGCGAACTGGGCCTGACCACGATTTTCGGCAATCCCGGTACGACTGAGATCGCTTTCCTCACCGATTGGCCCGACGACTTCACCTACGTCCTCGCGCTCCAGGAGGCGTCCGTCGTCGCCATGGCCGACGGATACGCACGCGCGTCGCGGCGTCCGGTACTGGTGAACCTGCACAGCGCCGGCGGCGTCGGGCACGCGCTCGGGCATGTCTTCACCGCCTATCGCAACAACGCCCCGCTGATCATCGTCGCCGGCCAGCAGACCCGCTCCCTGCTGCCGGACGAGCCCTTCCTCGGCGCCGTCGAGGCGACGAACTTCCCCAAGCCGTACGTCAAGTGGAGCTGCGAACCGGCAAGGGCCGAGGACGTCCCGGCGGCGCTGGCGCGGGCGTATCACCTGGCAACGCAGGCACCCATGGGTCCGGTGTTCGTCTCCGTCCCGGTGGACGACTGGGACGTCGAGACCACGAAGCCGAACCCGTCCCGCCCGCGTATCCCCGGTTTCGCGCCCGACCCGGCGGCACTGGCCGAACTGGTGTCCGCTTTGGACGCCGCCGAGCGGCCCGCGATCGTGGTCGGTCCTGGCGTCGACGACGAGGGTGCCGTGCCGGACGTCGTCGAGCTGGCCGAGAAGGTCGGTGCCGGGGTCTGGGCCTCGCCGATGTCTTCGCGCTGCTCCTTCCCCGAGGACCACCCGCAGTTCTTCGGTTTCCTCCAGCCGGAACGGCAGATGCTCGCGAGCGCGCTGACCGACCACGACCTCGTAGTGGTCATCGGCGCGCCGGCGTTCACCTATCACGTGTACCGCGGCGAGTCCGAGACGTCGCTGCCGCCGTTGTTCCTGGTCAGCGACGACGACCAGATCCTGGCGCGGGCCGCCGTCGGTACCGGGATCCGGGCGACGCCGAAGCTCGCGATCCGCTCGCTGGTGGAACTCGCCGCGACCCGGGAAGCGCCGAAGTCCCGCGCCCGGATGGAAAAGCCCGTGGCCGTCACGCCGATCTCGCCGGACTTCGCCTACGCCACGATCGCGGAAGTGCTGCCGGACAACGCGATCGTCGTCGAAGAGGCACCCAGCCACCGCAACGAGCTGCACGACCACTTGCCGATCACGTCCACCGACGCGGGTTTCCTCGCCGTCGCCAGCGGCACCCTCGGCTACGGGCTCCCGGCCGCCGTCGGCGCCGCGCTGGCCCGCCCGGACCGCAAGGTCGTCGCCATCCTCGGCGACGGGTCGAGTATGTACTGCATCCAGGCACTGTGGACGGCGGCGCAGCAGAACCTGCCGGTGACCTTCGTGATCTTCGACAACTCGCAGTACGCCGCGGTGCGCATCCTCGGCGAGGCGGCCGGCGGCGAGAAGGTGCCGGGCGTCGACCTCGGCGGCATCGATTTCCCCGCGCTGGCACAGAGCATGGGCCTGAGCACGTCGGTCGTGGAGAAGGCGGAGGACCTCAAGCCCACGCTGGAGGCCGCGCTGCCGGACGAGCGACCGCATCTCGTGCACGTCCGCATCGACCCGAATCCGCGCAAGCTGTACTGACCACAACCGCGACGAAGGGGACTTTCCTTGCGAATTTCGCAAGGAAAGTCCCCTTCAGCGCAGTCAGGAACTCTTCGAGCCGACGTCAGCGGGGGAGTCAGCGGCGGACTGCTGAGCCAGGTCCCACTCGGCCGCGTCGGAAGCGGCGGTGACGGCCTCGGGGGTGCCACCCTGCAGCAGGCGCGCCACCTCGCCGCGCAGCGTCACGAACTCGGCGGACTCGCGCGTGGTGATCTGGTTCCGCTCCGCGGGCAGCCCGACCGGCAGGTCCGCGACGATCGTGGCGGGCGACTTCGACAGCACCAGCACCCGGTCCGAGAGATAGACGCTCTCGTCGATGTCGTGCGTGACCACGAGAACCGTGCTGCCGTTCTCGCGCTGCACGCGCCGGGTCAGGTCTTCGAGTTCGAACCGCGTCTGCGCGTCGACCGAAGCGAACGGCTCGTCCATCAGCAGCAGCGCCGGTTGGCTGGCCAGCGCCCGCGCGATCGACACACGCTGCTGCATACCGCCCGAGAGCTGCCACGGGAACTTCGAGCCGACGCCGGACAGCCCGACGGACTCCAGCGCCTCCTGCGACCGCGTACGGCGCTCAGAACGGCTTAAATTGCGCCACCGCAACGGGAACTCGACGTTCTTCGCGACCGTGAGCCAGGGGAACAGCGAACGGCTGTAGTCCTGAAACACCACGGCCAGGTCCTCCGGCACGCCGGAGACGTCGTCGCCGTGCAGGCTGACCCGGCCGGACGTCGGCTTGACCAGCCCGGCGATGCACCGCAGCAGGGTCGACTTGCCGCAGCCCGACGGGCCCACGATGCTGGCGAGCTGACCCGCTTCCACGGTGAACGACAGGTCGTTGACCGCGACGTGCGCTTTTTCGCCGGCGCCGTAACGGTGGTTCAGCCCCGAGACCTCGAGCATGGTTGACATTTCGCTGACCCTTCGAAACTAGTTACGGCCGTTGCGGGTGGGCTGCCAGCGAAGCACTTTCTGCTCCACCGCTAGGAAGGCCGCGTTGAACCCGAAGCCGAGCAGTCCGAGCAGGACCAGCCACGACCACATGAGCGGGAAGTCGAACGCCTGCTGGGCGTCCATCAGGGAGCGGCCGATCCCGTTGTAGGAACCGACGAGCTCCGAGATCACCATCAGCAGCAGGGAGATGGACAGGCTGAGACGGAGGCCCGCGAAGATCTTCGGCCCGGCCGCGGGCAGCACGACCGAGCGCAGCCAGTACGACCGCGGCGTCCGGAACGAACGCGCGGTGTCCACCTTCACCTGGTCCACCGACCGGACGCCGTCGACCGTGTTGAGCAGCACCGGCCAGATCGCGCCGAAGATGATCGACCCGGTCTGCATCCCCGGCCCGAGTCCGAAAAGGACGATGAACACCGGGATCAGCGCCGGCGGCGGCACCGAGCGGAAGAACGCGAACAGCGGCCCGACGTAGTCCATCCCGGTCTTGGACCGTCCTAACGCGACACCCAGCGCGACGCCGACGATCCCGGCCAGCGCCCAGCCGCCGAGTGTCCGGCCGAGGCTCGGGAGGACGTTGCCGAATACGGTGTCGGTGAGGAACAGTTGCGACGCCGGACCGCTGAACCACAGCTTCGCCGAGGTGGTCGCGATTTCGGTCGGTGGCGGGAAGAACGGGCTGGTGGCGAGCCGGGTCGAGAGCTCCCAGATCCCGAGCAGGGCGAAGAACAGCAGCCAGTTGCGGAGCAGGATGCCGAGGCCGCGGCCGACCTGCCTGCCGACGCGGCTGGACAGCGTGAGGGTCGTCACGAGACAGCCTCCCGGTCGACGGTGCTCCAGCGGAAGGCCCGCCTGCCGATCATCTCCAGCCCGCCGTTGATCAGGAAGCCGAGCAGGCCGACCACCACGGTCCCGGCGAGCACGAGGTCGAACCTGGTCGAACCGGTGCTGGCCTGCATGATGAAGTTGCCGATGCCGAGTTTGGCGCCTGCCAGGAATTCGGTACTGACCACCGCGATCAGCGCGATGTTGGCGGACAGCCGGACCCCGGTGAACACGAACGGCGCGGTATGCGGCAGTGCCACCGACGTCAACGTCCGGAACTTGCCCGTACCGCAAGCCTTCGCGGTTTCCAGCAAGACGGGGTCGATCTCGCCGAGCGCGTAGATCGTGTTGAACATGATCGGCCACAGCGAGGCGTACACGGCCAGCGTGATCTTCGCTTCGGGGCCGCCGCCGATCAGCAGGAGCACCAGCGGGATCAGCGCGACGGCGGGGATCGGCCGCAGGAATTCGATGACCACCGCGGTCGCGGTGCGCAGCCCGGGGATGCTGCCCAGCAGCAGCCCGGCAGGCACGGCGATGGCGACCGAGATGATCAGCGCGATCGCCCACGCGAGGAAGGTGGCGATCAGGTCGCGGATGAATTGCACCTCGCCGAACTGTTCGAGGATCGTCACGACGACCACGGACGGCGGGGGGAGGAACTCTTGGCGGACCAGACCGGCCCGGACGATCACTTCCCAGATCAGGAAGAAACCGGCCAGACCGGCCAGGGCACGGAGAAGTCGTGGCACCTTTACCTTTATCCAGCTTGAGGGGCGAGCATCGAGGCGGCGTCGAGCTTTGCCGTCAGCACGCCGGTCTGCAGCAGCAGGTCCGGTACGCGCTGGATGCGGCGCGGGTCCAGGGTGGACCCGAACGTCGGCAGCGTGAGCAGCGACGCGGTTTCGGCGTCGACCCTGGCGTACTTGACGATCAGCGGTTCGATCTTGGAACGGTCGGCCGAATCGCGCACCGCTTTGGTCAGTGCACGCTGGAACGCGGCCAGCGTCTTCGGGTTCTTGTCCACAAAGGAGCCGAGCGCGCCGAAGCCCGCCAGTGGGAAGTCCTGGGTGGCACCGGTCGCGATGTCGACGACCGGGGTGGCGCCTGCCACCTTCGACGCCTGGGTCAGGAACGGCTCGGGCAGGTAGCCCGCGTCGACCTGGCCAGAGGCGAGCGCCGAGGCGATGTTCGGCAACGCCATCGGCACCCACTGGACCTTGCTGGTGTCGACGCCGTGGTCCTTCATCACCGAGACGGTGAGCAGATGAGAGGCGGTGTTCTTGTCGGTGATCGCGATCTTCTTGCCCGCGAGGTCGTTGATCGTCTTGACCGGCGAGTTCGGGACGGTGACCACCGCGTTGCTCTTGGGGCTGGCCGACACGGAGTCGGCGACGAGCCGGATGTCCGCCGCGTTCTTGCTCTTCGCGATGAAGAACGGCATGTAGGTGGAGAAGGCGACGTCGACCTCGCCGGCGATCATCTTGGTCATCGACGCCTGACCACTGGGGGCGTCGACAGCTTCGACCTCGAGGCCTTCGGCCTTGAAGTAGCCACCCTCCTGCGCCAGCCGCAGCGGCGCGAGGTCGACGACGGGCAGCAGGGCGACCTTGATCTTCGGCTTCTCCACAGCGCCGTCACCAGCGGCCGCGTTGGACGAATCGTCACCCCCGAGGGCTCCGCACCCGCCGACCGCGGCCAGCATGAGCGCGCTCAGGGCGACACCGATGGCACCCCGTCGTCGACGTGCACCGCTTCTGCTCATGGCGTTTCGAAACAAAGCCAACTCCTCGGAAACAATGAATCACCATTGGGGGATTTCCATCAGTGTCGTGGCTTCATTCCGCCAGGCACGCGGTCACCTTAGAAGTTTGCCCACCCGCTCACAATGGGTGTGGCGAGCGGGTGATCATTATTAGGCCATTCGCCTGATCGCCTGATCACCCGCTCGGACATCGCTACTTTTAGTGACCGAATTACTGAGGAAACGGCAATTCGGAGTAACCGCGTGTCATCAACTAGTGGTCTGCTCCGCGATCATCGGTGCGACGTCGATCTTGGTCTGGATCGCGCCCATCTGCAGGAGCAGGTCCGGGACCCGCTGGATGCGGCGAGGGTCCAGGGTGGACTGGAAGGTCAGCAGCGTGGTCAGCGCGGCGGTGTCCTGGTCGATCTTGGCGTACTTGACCAGCAGCGGCTCGATTTTGGAGCGGTCGGCCGCGTCGCGGGTGGCCTTCTGCATGGCGCGCTGGAAGGCGGCCACCGTCTTCGGGCTCTCCTTGACGAATTTGCCGAGTGAGCCGTAGCCCGCGGTGGGGAAGTCCTGGGTGGCGCCGGTGGCGGTGTCCACGACCGGGACGGTGCCCGCCTGCTTCGCGGTCTGGGTGATGAAGGGCTCGGTCAGGAAGCCGGCGTCGATGTCGCCGTTCTTGAGCGCGGAACCGATGTTCGGCAGCGGGATCGGCACCCACTGGACCTTGGTGGCGTCGACGCCATGGTCCTTCATGACCGACTTGGACAGCGTGTCGGACACGGTGTTCGGCGCGGTGATGCCGATCTTCTTGCCCGCCAGGTCGCTGACACTCTTCACCGACGACGTCGGCAGCGTGACCAGCATGGTGCTCTTCGGCCCTGCCGAGGAGGCGTCCGCGACCAGCTTGATGTCGGCGGTGCCCTTGCTCGCCGCGATGAAGAACGGCGTGTAGCTCGCGTACGCGATGTCGACCTCGCCGCCGATCAGCTTGGTCAGCGAGACCTGGCCGGTGGCGGCTTCGATCGCTTCGACCTCGAGGCCCTCGTTCTTGAAGTAACCGCCGTCCTGCGCGAGGCGGAGGGGAGCGAGGTCGATGGTCGACATCACGGCGACCTTGATCTTCGACTTCTCGAGGTTCCCGGAGCCGCCTGAGGAGGAAGAATCGTCCCCGCCGAGTAGGCCGCAGCCGCTGACGGACGCCGAAAGGATGGCCGTCATCGCGAGTGCGAGTGCCCCACGCCGCCCCAGACCGGCGCTCAAGACCTTCTTCGAGCTTGCAGAGCCAAGCAAGTGGTGCTCCTGATCAAGGGAGGACACGTATGTGACGTGGCCTGATGTGGATTGCGGAAGTGACTCATTGGCCGGAGTCACGGGCCCACTGTAGAGAACCAACAACGTGCTTACAATGGGTGGTCATCCTATGATCCCTCGTGGTAACGATCACCCGAACAGGTTGTTTGTCAAAAGTGAACACAACTCGGCGTGTTCGTTGCGACGAGTGGCAACGGTTTGTTGCCAACTGAGCCACAACAGGTCAAGACCCGTCCGGTGGCTTCTCCCATGTCTTGTCCAAAGGGTTACATCTGGGCCTGCCGTTCGCTACCCTCATGCACCGGTAGTGAGGTGTGGACCACTGATGTAGTGAAAGAGAGTGCCTTGGATGGCCGAACGCTCTGGACCTTTCCCGAGGTGCAAGGCACTCTGTGTCGAACAAGTACGTGTCCTCCGAACGAGTGGCGGACACGACCGTGCTTCACTGGTGCGCCCTCGTGCACTGGCGGGCTAGGCCGAATAGACCAATGACGCCAGGCGGGATTTCGGTCAAGTGCACCTGAGAGACTGCGTCAAAGACGACCGCCTCATTCGGACGAGTGAGAACTCGCACCGTGCGTACCCCTGCCAGATGGCGGGAGTGAGCGCGTAGTGGTCCCCGACAACCGACCAAGACAGCAGTACGGCCAGCTCGAGAACGGCATGTCCAAAATGGGCTTTCCCGGCCCGGATGAAGATGATGGTGGTGCGGCGGTGCCGAACGAAGACACCGCGGGGGTGGGAGGGACCCCTGCGCGGGCAACCGGAGACGGTCCTGACGGGAAGGCCGGGTCGTTCCTTGGCCTGCGTAACTGGCGTCTGCGATCCAAGCTCGCGGCCGTCCTGATCATCCCGACGCTGACCGCGCTCGCACTCGGCACGCTGCGTGTGATCGACGACGGCGGCGAGGCCGCCCGGTTCCAGGACACGGCCGACCAGGTCGCGTTCGCCGACAAGATCACGCTCGTGGTGCATGAACTGCAGAGCGAACGCGCGCTCGCCGTCGCTCGGATCGCCTCCGCCGACGGATCGCGCCAGACCGGTCTCGACGCGCAGATCGCCAAGGTCGACCGCGCCGTCGACGACCTGCGGTCTTCGGCGAACCAGATCAACCCGGACGACCAGGACACGAGGGACCGCTACTCGCGTGGTCTGCAGCGGCTCGACGCCCTGCGCCCGCTGCGTGGCGCGATGAACACCTCGCTGCTGGGCGACACCCCGGTCCTCATCGCCTACTCCGGCATCCTCGATTCGCTGGTCCAGCTCGGCCGCGAGGTGACAACCGCGGTGGCCAACCGCGACGTGCTCCGGCTCGGTGTCACCGTGCAGGCCATCAGTGAGAGCAAGGAGTTCATCGCCCGCGGTGACGCGGCGCTGCTGATCGCCTCCTTCCGCTCCTCGTTCCCCGGCGACCTGTTCGACCAGGCCCGCTCGGCGGTCGCCAGCGGCGACGCCTCGACAGCGGCCTTCATCGCCAACGCCAGCCCCGAACAGCGGCAGCTCTACTCGGACACCTTCTCCGGTCCCGAGGTCGACGACCGCCGCCGGATCACCACGATGGCGTTCTCGCTGCATCAGCAGAACGCGTCGCAGTCGATCGACAACGTCGCACTGGGCAACGACAGCCGCGTCGCGCTGGACAGGCTGCGCGCGGTCGAGACCAATCTGCTCGGCCAGCTGCGGGCACAGGCCGACGGACTGGCGACCGACGCGATCAACTCGGCCTGGATCGGCGGCGCGATCGTCCTGCTGGCCCTGCTCGCGGCGCTCGCACTGATGCTCGTCATCGCCCGGCTGATGCTGCGCCCGCTCCGGGTGCTGCGGAAGACCGCGCTCGACGTCGCCTACACCAGGCTGCCGGAAACCGTGCAGGCGATCCTGGACGACCCGGATCCGATCAACGCCTCGAAGCGCAAGATCGAGCCGGTGCCGGTCACCTCGCGCGACGAGATCGGTGAAGTGGCGCGTTCGTTCGACATCGTCCACGAACAAGCCGTCAAGATGGCCGCCGAGCAGGCTCTCCTGCGCGAGAACGTCAACGGCATCTTCGTGAACCTGTCCCGCCGGTCGCAGCGGCTGGTGGAACGCCAGCTCGGCGTGATCGACCGGCTCGAAGCCGACGAGCAGGACCCGGACCATTTGGCCAGCCTGTTCGAGCTCGACCACCTCGCCACGCGGCTGCGCCGCAACGGTGAAAGCCTTCTGGTGCTCTCGGGCGCCGGTCTCGCGAAGTCGGTGCCCAAGCCGGTGCCCGCCGCCGACGTCATCGGCGCGGCGGTCTCGGAGATCGAGCAGTACGCCCGGATCGAGATCGGGATCGTTCCCGAGGTCGCGGTGCAGGGCCTGACGATCCACGACCTCGTGCACGTGCTCGCGGAACTGCTGGACAACGCCACCTACTTCTCCGAGCCGGAGACGAAGGTGACCGTCCGCGCGGTGATCACCCGCAAGAAGGCACTCGCCATCCAGGTCACCGACCACGGTGTCGGCATGACCGAGGACCGGCTCGCCGAAGTCAACCAGAGGCTCGCCGACCCGCCGGACCTGGACGTCTCGGTGACCCGGCGAATGGGCCTGTACGTGGTCGCGCGCCTGGCGCGCCGCCACGGCATCGAGGTCCGGCTCCGGGAGAACGAGGACATCGAAGGCGGCGTGATCGCGCGGGTCGTCGTGCCCGCCGAGCTGCTCACGCAGATGCGGCCGGGCGTGCGGAACACCCCGCCGCCGTCGAACCGCTCGGAAACGTCCATGCCGTCGATGTCGGAGATGTCGACGTCCTTGCCGAGCATCCCGGCGTCCGACCGCGGCCTGGAGATGACCCCGCCCCCGCCGTCGAAGCCGCCGTCGCATCAGCCGATCGCGAACCAGGGCGGACTCGTTCCGCTCGATCAGCCGATCAGCCTCGACGACCTGGTCGCCGGCAAGAACGCGGCCGGGCCGTTCCTCAGCCCCGCCGCGCCGCCAGAGGAGTCCCCGGCGTGGCCGACGGCCGAGGACCTGTCCCCGCTGCCGAACGGTGACGGCGCGTCCAGCGGCACGGAGACACAGTTCGCGTCGCTCGTGCTGCCGAAGCGGGAGCCCCGCTACGTCCCGGTGACCCCGGCCGAGCCGCCGCGGCAGCAAGAGGAGCCTTCGGACGCCGGCAAGTCCGCGCTCGAAGACGACGTCCCCACCAGGCGCCTTCCGATCTACCAGTCGGTGCTTTCGCGCTGGTTCAGCGAAGGCGACGAGGCGACGAGTGACACGCCGACGACCTACACCGAGCCGGTCGAGCCCGTCGAGTCGGACGTGCCCGAACAGAGCCGCGACGGCCTCCACGAGCCCGCCTTCGGAGAGACTCTCGAAGAGTCATTGCCCACTCGGACCCCGCAGAGTGTTCCGCCGGAGACGGCGCTCCAGGACAATGGCTGGGTCAGCGCGTCGGATGACGGCTGGCAGGCGGCTCAGGTCCTGTACGGAGACCGGAATGACGAGGTCACCCCGGCGGGCCTGCCCAAACGGGTGCCGAACCAGTACCTCGTGCCCGGCTCGATCGGCGGGAACGAGCCGAAGAAGGAAGACTCGTTCGCCGACAAGACCTCCGGAATGCCGGGGACGGGTGCTATCGCCCGCTCGGCGACGGCGGCGAGGAGCCGGATGGCAAGCTTCCAGCAGGGCTACAAGTCGGGACGGCACGCGTTGAAGGATCGACCGCTCGACGCGCTGGATGACAACGGCGTTCCGGTGACCGGCGGAGGTTCCTCCGCCGATGACAGCAGTGAGGAGTGAAAGTGACACGGGCGGGTGCGATGCAGCCGGGTGGTCCGGCGCAGCCTGGCGGCCAGGCGCAGGGTAGAGGGCACACGAGCAGCTTTGCCTGGCTGATCACGGATTTCGTGCACCGGGTCCCGGGCGCGGCGCATGCCGTGGTGGTGTCGGCGGACGGTTTGCTCCTGGCCTCCTCGAAGGGTCTCCCCAAGGACCGGGCCGACCAGCTCGCCGCCGTCTCGTCGGGGCTCACCAGCCTCGCGCGTGGTGCGGCGAAGGTGTTCGAAGGCGGCACGGTCGCGCAGACGGTGGTCGAGATGGCCAACGGCTTCCTCTTCCTGATGGCGGTGTCCGACGGTTCCTGTCTGGCGGTCCTCGGGTCGCCGGAGAGTGACATCGGCCTGGTCGTCTACGAGATGACCTTGCTGGTGGAACGCGTGGGGCAACAGCTGACACCGGAGATGCGCGCGCAGCTGCAGGGCGCGTCGGTCCGCCGCTGAGCGACCGGGAACCGAGGGGAATGCCGTGGACGACGGACGCTTGAGGGGCGATGGCCGGCTCGGTGACGACTTCTCCGGTGGGTGGTCGGAACGTGACGACGGACGGGAGGACTGGACGTCCTTCCGGGACCGGGTCGACCGCGAATGGCGATCGCGCCGGGCACAGGGGTCGGACAACGACCCCGTGTCCCCGGACGAGGCCTCCCGCTGGCTGACCGATTCGAACGCGGGACAGGGACCCGCCGATTTCAGCGTCACGGACTACCGGGAACGCCTGCTCGGCGGGCCCGGGGCGGAACTGTTCGGTGGCGGCAGCGGTCCGCTGTACGACTCCGGCGAGTTCGCCAAGTTCTCTTTCGACAAGGAGGAGGAGCGCCGGGCGGCGGCCGCGGCCGCCGATCCGCTCGCCGCGGCACTGCCGCAGCAGGCGCAGAACGAATACGTCGACGAGCCGTACACCGACGACGTCGAATCCTCCGGACTGGTCCGGCCGTATTTCCGCACGCGGGGACGGACCAAGCCGACGTACGACCTTGCCATCGAGGCGTTGATCTCGACCAGTGAACAGGGACGTGTGCTCGACAGGGTGCGCGTTCCCGAACACCGGTCGATCTGCGACCTTTGCCTGGACACCCGGTCCGTCGCCGAAGTCGCGGCGCTGCTGCGCCTGCCGCTCGGCGTGGTCCGGGTGCTGATCGGAGACGTGGCCGGCCTCGGTCTGGTCCTGGTGCACACCGCCAGCCAGAACGTCGGTGACCGGCCCAGTATCGAGTTCATGGAGAGGGTGCTCAGTGGGCTTCGGAGAATTTGACTCCGACGCGAATGCGCCGCAGGTGACCGGACCGACTACGTCGGCCAAGATCGTGGTCGCTGGCGGATTCGGCTCGGGGAAGACCACGCTGGTCGGAGCGGTTTCGGAGATCGATCCGCTGACCACCGAGGCCATGATGACCGAGGCCAGTACCGGCGTCGACGACAATTCGGCCACCCCGAACAAGTCGACGACGACCGTGGCCATGGACTTCGGCCGGATTTCGCTGGACTCGGACCTGGTGCTTTACGTGTTCGGTACGCCGGGCCAGCACCGGTTCTGGTTTATGTGGGACGACCTCGCGGTCGGCGCCATCGGCGCGGTCGTGCTGGTCGACACGCGGCGGCTCGCCGACGCGTTCCCGTCGATCGACTTCTTCGAGAACCGGAAGCTGCCGTACGTCGTCGCGATCAACTGCTTCGACCGGCTGCTGCACCACCAGATCGAGGACGTCCGGCACGCGCTGACGATCTCACCGTCCGTGCCGATCATGGCCTGTGACGCTCGGGAACGTGAGTCCGCCAAGCAGGTGTTGATCTCGGTCGTGCAGCACGCCATCGCACACGATTCGGCGTTGCGCGCGGGATAGGGCAGACGAAAACCCGGAGCGGATGCGGCCGTTGGAGTGAACTCGGCAGGCTTCACCCGCTTCGGGGATCGGCGTCACCGGCCGGACTGAACGCGGGGCGATCCCTTTCACGCGATCCGGTGCGGGTCCTACCCGATCGAGCGATCGAAATGCCGGTGACCTGCGAGGACGCCGAGTCACGCCAGGTCGCATCCGGCCACCACGGGGTGACCCACGAATGCGTGGTTCGCGATGGGTCGACGCGGTGAGCGGCTGGACGCCTACGTTCGGTGAACACTCTTGGCCGGGTGGCGGACTCGACACGATCGGCGGGACGAATACGCTGGGTGGAGGCGTCTTTCGGCTCTGCCGGTGCCTTGTCGGTGCTGGTCGGTGAGAGATGTCCGGACCACCGCGCCCAGGTGGTCTTGTGACGCAGCGAGGAGGGACTTGTGACGGCTTCCGGGCAGCAACAGAGCTCGTTCGGCTGGCTCATCACGGATTTCGCGCGCCGGGTACCCGGCGCCGCGCACGCCGTGCTGGTCTCAGCGGACGGCCTGCTCCTCGCGCCGTCCGAAGGGCTGCCGCAGGAACGCGCCGAACAGCTGTCCGCGGTCGCCTCCGGCCTGATCAGCCTGACCGCCGGCGCGGCGCGCTGCTTCGACGCGGGCGGGGTCAACCAGACCGTCGTCGAGATGGAACGCGGATACCTCTTCCTCATGTCGGTCGCGGACGGCTCGTCACTCGCCGTACTGGCGGCTCCGACCTGTGACATCGGCACCGTTGCCTACGAGATGACCCTGCTCGTCGAGCGGGTCGGCCAGCAGATCACCCCCGAGCTGCGGGCGCAGCTGCAGGGCGGCGTACGTGGGTAGCCGCCGATGAAGATCACCGGGTTCACCGAGCCGGAGCCGTCCGGCTGGGACTCCCTCTATCAAGGCACCGAGCGCGAATCCTTCGACTCCCCGAGCCGGTTCGAGCTGAGCTCGATCAGCACGGTCATGCCACGACGTCCGATCGAGCCGCCGGAGCCGGTCCACACGATCCCCACGCCGTCACCGATCCGGCAGTCGCCGCCGCGTCCGGCGCCCTCTTCTTCGAATAGCGCGCCCGCTTCGGTCTACCTGCCGTCCGTGGGCTCCCGGGTCCGGCCGTACACCCGCACCGGCGGTCGTACGCGCACCGCGCACGACCTGGCGCTGGAGGCGCTGGTGTCGACCAGCGACCAGGGCCGCCGCTACCGAGGGGTGCGGACCCCGGAACACCGGCAGATCTGCGACCTCTGCCTCGACACCCGTTCGATCGCGGAGATCGCCGCGCATCTGCGGCTGCCGCTGGGCGTCGTGAAGGTGCTCGTCGGCGACATGGCGGACGCGGGCCTGGTGCTGATCCACCAGACCGAGCTGATCATGGGTGACTCCACTTCGCGCGCCTTCATGGAACGCGTCCTTCAAGGCCTCCGGGCCCTCTAGCCCCTCCCGCGTTTAGTCCTCTAGTTGCGCCTTCTGCTCAGACCCTGCACACCGAGTTCGGCATCCAGGCACGCGAGTTACGCGCTCAAGCACGCGAGTTACGCGCTTAAGCACGCGAGTTACGCCCCTGAGCACGCGAGTTACGTGTTTGAGCACGCGAGTCACGCCTTCGCCTTGGTGCAAGTGGTCACGCCGTTGACTACTTTGAGGTGACCAGTCGGCACTTGTGGTAGTGAACTGCGCTGCTTCTCGATAGAATCGCCAAGTACTTCCGCGAGAACTCGATCAACGCCGGACTGCGCGAGCAGCGCATCGGCAACCGGCTCGCCCTCGTCGGCGCGAACAGGAACGG
>NZ_JBFBBY010000073.1:0-39946 GCF_040682875.1 Amycolatopsis sp. NPDC051071
GCGCCGCTTCGGTGAGAGTTCGTGCGCGGCGCGCGGTGTGTCATGAGGGGTCCCCATAGGACGAAATTTGTCCTATGGGGACCCCTCATGACGTTCTAGTCAGCGACGAAAGGGCCGGTGACTGACGAAAGGGCCGGTGACTACTGCTCCGAAGCGGCCTTGATGAACTTCGCCAGGTCCTTCGACTGCCGCACCCGCGACTCCTCGTGCACGTACATCATGTGCCCGGCCGGGTAGTACGCGGTGTCGATGTTCTCCCGCAGCTCCTCGGGGATCTGCAACCGCGCCAGAACGTGCTCCGAAGCGAAGTAAGGCGTCGCACCGTCGTAGTGGCCGAAAGCGACATGCACCCGCAGATGCGGATTGGCACGCATGGCCGTGGCGAGTGAGTCCACAGAGGACACCGAGCGGCCCTCGAAATCGGAGTACGACCAAGCCTTGTTCACGTCCATCGAAAGGACCTCGTAAGGCAGGTCGTTCTCGTAGCCCAGTTCGGCACGCACGTAGTGGTTGAGGCCGGCCGCGTAGGCGCCGATGATCCGTGAGATCGACGGGTCGTCGCTCATCTGCTCGCGGCCGCCGTCCGGCTCCCAGGTGGTGAACCGGCCGTCCATCCGGCCGACGGTGAGGCCTTTGTCCCGCAGGAGTTCCGTGAAGTAGCGGACGTGCTCGATCCTCAGGTTCACGCGGTCTACATAGGACTCACTCAAGCCTGTCAGTGAAGCGAGCGTCGCGACGGCTTCGGCGCGGTCCTGTGTGGACAGACGTGCACCGCGGGCGAGGGCCCAGGGGAGTTCCTTGGCCGCGAAGTCCTCGGCGTCGGCGAGTACGTCGTCGAGCGGGCGGTCGCCGTGCAGGCCGTGGTAGTGCGCGATCGCCGCGTAGGTCGGAACGTAGAGCGTGTACGGCAGGTCGTTGCCCTCGGTGAACCGCAGCGTGCCCAGGTCGAGCACGGACGAGATCAGCAGCAGCCCGTTCAGGTACATCCCGTGGCGTTCCTGCAGATGCGCCGCCAGCCCCGCCGCCCGCAGCGTGCCGTAGGACTCGCCGGCCAGGAACTTCGGCGAGAGCCAGCGCTGCTTGCGTGAGACCCACAGCCGGATGACCTCGCCGATGGACTCGATGTCGGCTGTGTACCCGTGGTACTCCTTGGCCTTCTCGCCGTCCACGGCGCGGGAGTAGCCGGTAGAAACCGGGTCGATGAACACCAGGTCGCTGTGCGCCAGCAGGGTTTCCTGGTTGTCGGTCAGCCCATAGGGCGGCGCGACCGGGTCGTCGACGTCGCCAGACAGCACGCGCCGCGGGCCGAGCAGGCCCATATGCAGCCAGATGCTCGCCGAGCCGGGTCCGCCGTTGAACGCGAACGTCACCGGCCGCGTGCCGGGCTCCGCGTCGTCGAGCGTGTAGGAGGTCACGAACACCTCGGCCTTGGCCTTGTAGCCCTCGGACTTGCCGTCGGTGATGACCTCCTTCCGCAGCACGATCCGCCCGGTCTGGGCCGTGTAAGCGAGCTTCTTGCGCTTGAGCGTCAGCGTGTGGTTCGTGGTGACCAGGTCGTCGATCGGCTCGACCTTGGTTTCCACCGACGGGGTGTCCTTCTCGTCGGCGACCTTCTCATCGGGATTCGTGTCCGGCATGAGTCCAACTTACTGGCACTCTGTACCCGTGGACATCGTCGCGGCTCATGATCGCCCGGACACGCCTCGCCAGGCGATCCAGATCCAGGAAAGCCTGCGTGGCCTGGTCGAACTCGAGGATCGCTGTCCAAAAGAGATCGCCACGGTCACCGGGCTGGACGTCGCGTACGCCGAGGGCAGTGGCCTGATCGCCGCCGCCGCGGTCACCCTCGACATCACGGATTTCCGCGTCGTGGAGAAGCGGACCGTCGTTTCCGAGGTCTCGTTCCCGTACGAACCCGGCCTTTTCGCCTTTCGTGAGCTGCCGCCGCTGCTCGACGCCTTGCGCGCGCTCGACCACACGCCGGATCTCCTGGTCTGCGACGGTCACGGGCTCGCTCATCCACGTCGATTCGGGCTGGCCTGCCACGTCGGCGTCGTGACCGGTTTGCCGGCCCTCGGCGTCGGCAAGACCCGGTTCGTCGGCGAACACGGCGAGCCCGGCCGGGAGCGCGGCGCCAGGGAACCCCTGGTGGACGACGGTGAGGTCGTCGGCACCGTCCTGCGCACCCAGGACGGGGTGAAGCCCGTTTACGTCTCCGTCGGCCACAAGATCTCCCTGGACAACGCGGTCCGCCAGGTGCTGCGGCTGTGCCCGGCGTTCCGGCAGCCGGAGACGACCCGCCACGCCGACCGTCTCTCGCGCGACGCGTTGAAAGCGGCATTATGAGGTTTCACTCCATCGCCGAACTCGACGCCGAGGTCGTCGGCTGCCGCGCCTGTCCGCGGCTGGTGGCGTGGCGCGAGGAGATCGCCGTGGTCAAACGCGCGGCCTTCGCCGGCGATACCTACTGGGCGCGGCCGGTGCCCGGCTTCGGCCCGCCGGACGCCTCGCTGGCGATCGTCGGCCTCGCCCCGTCGGCACACGGTGCGAACCGGACCGGCCGCATGTTCACCGGCGACCCGTCCGGTGACGTTCTCTTCAAGGCACTTCACCGGGTCGGTGTCGCTTCGCAGCCGACGTCGACCCGGATCGGTGACGGTCTCGAACTACGCGGGACCCGGATGGTCTCCCCGGTGAGATGCGCGCCACCCGCCAACAAGCCGACACCTGAGGAGCGGGACACCTGCCGATCCTGGCTCGCCGAAGAGCTCAGGTTGCTGAGACCGACGTTGAAGGCCGTCGTGGTGCTCGGCGCGTTCGGCTGGCAGGCCCTGTTGCCGGTGCTCGCGGAGGCGGGCTGGCCGGTACCCGCGCCACGCCCGAAGTTCGGCCACGGCGCCGACGTGGAACTCGGCGACCTGCGCCTCTTCGGCTGTTACCACGTGTCGCAGCGCAATGTCCAGACCGGGCGCCTGACGCTGGACATGGTGTGCGACGTGCTGGCCTCCGCGACCTCGGTGGCCGGCCTGAACTGAATCGGTGCGGAAACCGTGGCGACGCTGGTCACAGCGAGATGGGGTACACGAGCGATCTCAGCGTATGGGTGCGACTATAGGAATATGGCTGGTGTTAAGTCGGAACCGACACGGATCCTCGTCCTTGGTGGTGGGTACGTCGGGCTCTACACGGCGTACGGGCTTCAGAAGATGCTCCGGGCCAACGAAGCGTCCGTGACGGTCGTTGACCCGCAGCCGCATATGACCTATGCCCCCTTCCTGCCCGAGGCGGCGGCCGGTGCGATCGAACCGCGGCACGTGGTCGTGCCGCTGCGGCGGGTGCTCAAGCGCTGCCACGTGCTCACCGCGCGTGTGACCAAGATCGAGCACGAGCGCAAGGCCGTCACGGTCGAGGCCGCCGACGGGCACGTCGAGCAGCTGAACTACGACGTCCTCGTGGTCGCGCTCGGCGCCGTCGCGCGCATCCTGCCGATCCCCGGCCTGGTCGAGGAAGGCATCGCCTTCAAGACCATCGGCGAGGCGATCTACCTGCGCAACCACGTCATGACGAAGCTGGACGAGGCCGCCAGCACGCTCGATCCCGAGCAACGCAAGCGGCTGCTGACGTTCACCGTCGTCGGCGGCGGGTTCGCCGGTATCGAGGCGCTCGCCGAACTCGAGGACATGACCCGGTTCGCGGTGGAGAACTACTACCCGAACCTCAAGGTCGAGGACATCCGCTGGGTGCTCGTCGAGGCCGCCGGCCGGATCCTTCCGGAGGTGCGCGAGACGCTCGGTGTGTACACCGTCGAGCAGCTCGAGAAGCGCGGCATCGAAGTCTATTTGTCGACAGCGGCGAAGTCGTTCGAGAATGGCCACGTCGTGCTTTCGGACGGTACCGAGTTCGACACCGACACGATCATCTGGACCGCCGGTGTGAAGGCGAACCCGGTGCTGGCCACCTCGGATCTGCCGCTGGACAAACGCGGCCGCGTCGAGGCCACCGCCGCGATGCAGGTCGTCGGGCACCCCGACGTCTGGACCGCCGGTGACAACGCCGCCGTGCCGGACCTCTCGCGCACCGAGCAGGACCCGACCGCGACCTGCCCGCCGAACGCGCAGCACGCCGTTCGTCAGGCGCGTCTGCTGGCGAAGAACATCATCAAGGTGATCCGCGGCGGCAAGCCGAAGGACTACTACCACAAGAACCTGGGTGCGGTGGCCAGCCTCGGCCTGCACAAGGGCGTCGCCGACGCGCTGAACCTGAAGATCAAGGGCTTCCCGGCCTGGCTCTTCCACCGCGCGTACCACCTCAAGGCGATGCCGACCTGGAACCGCAAGATCCGCATCCTGTTCGACTGGATGCTCGGTGGCCTGTTCCGTCGCGAGGTCATCTCGCTCGGCCAGATCAACAACCCGCGCGAGGAGTTCGACAGGCTGTCGAAGTCCTGAGTCCGTAGCTCCGTGAAGGCCTCTTTCCCTACCTTGAGCGTAGGGAGGAGGCCTTCACGGCGTTTGGGGTGGGCCGGTGAGGGCATTTCGGAAGTCAATTACCCGCCGTTCCGCTCGTCACCGGCCTGCTCTGGCTGACCTGGCGAAACATATCTTGGAGAGGATCGAGCACGATAACGCGCATGCACGTTCACGGAAGCGACGAATATCGGCGTACCGAGGCGGCGAACTGATGCTCATCGCCTAGGCTGTCGATGCCCCGGTAGCCCAACTGGCAGAGGCAGTCGACTTAAAATCGACCCAGTGCGGGTTCGATCCCCGTCCGGGGCACTCACAGCATCCTCGCCACGATCGTCACATCCGCTCCACGCCGGCGAGTTCGATCATCTCTGTCCAGTTCAGGCGGACACCCTTGGCTTCCGCGGCGAGACGTTGGGCCGGGGTGAGCGTTTCGGCCAATTCGGTCTCGTAGGGGCCCTCGCCGGCCTGGGAGACGCTCGTTCTGCCCAAGCCGAACTGGTCGGCGCGGTGGAGGATCGCGGCTTCCAAGGTGGCCGCTTCGACAGGCCTGCCGAAGCGCAGCAATACCTCGACGGCGACATTCATCGTGAAGAGGACATGACAGACGTCGCCTTCGGCTTGGAACCAGGTGATGGCACGCCGCACGGCGTCGGCGGCGTCATCGAGCTGGTCAGGGGTGCTCGCGTGCCGGAGCAGGGACTTGCCGAGAGCGAACTCCGCCCATCCCGCGAGCCAGCCGATGTCCGCCCGCTCGGCCGACCGGGCGACCTCAGCCAGTGTCTCCTCTCCGGAGCGAAAGTGTCCTTGTTCGACGAGAACGGCGCCGAGAACCATGCGCGCACCCAGCACCAGCCAATTCAATCGCGCCGGTCTGCCGATGGCGATCGCCTTCCCCGCGGCGGCTCGTGCTCCGTCGAGTTCGCCGGTGTGCAGCCTGGCCACCGCTTGGTAAAAGAGCGCGGAACCGTGCAGGATCAGGTGCTCTTCGTCGACGTGCCTGCCGGTGATGGCGAATGCCTCGTCGCCGAGGCGGCGCCCTTCGGAGCTTTCGCCGGCGAAATAGGCGAGATTCGCGGCCGCGGCGAGTGCACGCGCTCGATCCGCCGTGGCCGCGCCGGTCGCGGTCCGCAGGGCCGCGCCGACCAGCTTCCTTCCCTCGGCGATGTGGCCGCTCCGGGTCCAGAACCAGTCGAGCAGCCCGACCGTGCGCAAGGCAGCGGCAGGCCGACGGGAAAGGTCGTGGCTGATACCGGCGCGCAGGTTCGGCCACTCGCGGTTCAGCAAGGCCACCGCCAGGCCCGCGTGCTTGCCGCTGAACATCCCGACGCAATCCGCCACGAATCCGCGTACCCACGCGGCGTGCCCGTCCTGGGTGGCCACGGGCGCCGGATCCGCCGACTCGCAATACGCGCGAATCGTTTCCAGCATTCGATAGCGCGACGGCGTGGTCGTCGTGTCGGCTGTCACCACTGAGCGGGAGATCAGCGAAGACAGTGACGTGAACGCCAACGCGTTGTCGCGGCTGCCGATGGCTTCGGCCGCGACCATGGGGAAACCACCTTCGAAAGGCCACAGACGCAGCAGGAGCGTTCGGTCGGCGGCGGAGAGCGGCTCGATACTCCAGGCGATGGCTTCGCGCAGTGTCGCGTGCGATGTCAGCGACCCCCGTGGCACCGGCCCGAGTACGGCGAAACGATCGGTCAGCGCTTCGGCGATCTCTTCGAGACCAAGGACGTTCGCGCGGGCCGCGGCGAGCTCGATCGCGAGGGGGAGACCGTCCAGTGCCTCGCATACGCGCGTCGCGTGACGGAGCTCCTCGGGGGAGGGCGTCCATTCGGGGCGGATCGCGCGAATACGGTCGACGAGCAGTATCACGGCCGTTTCGGTGTGCAGTGGATCCAACGGCAGCGTTGCCTCGCCGTCGATGTCCAGCGGTTCCCGGCTGGTGGTGAGGATGCGCAGCCCAGGGCAGCCGGCGAGCAGTTCCGCGACGAGCTCGGCGGCAGCCGGGATGAGATGCTCGCAGTTGTCGAGGACCAGGAAGCCGGACTGGGCCGCCAGCGCACGGACCAGTGCCCGCCGCGGATCTCCCGCGATCTTGACCAGCCCGACGGCGTCGGCGACCGCCTGCGGCAACACCGCCGCCTCACTGACATCGGCGAGCCGGGCCAGCCATGCCTCCTGTCCGGCCAGGTGCTCGACGACCAGCCGGGTCTTGCCGACCCCCGCGGGGCCGACGACGGTCACCAGTCTCCGCTCGGACAGCAGCAGCGCCAACGTCCGCAGCTCCGGCTCTCTGCCGACAAGGGAGGCCAGCGGACGACCAGGTGCGACGGCCGGGAGCCGCGAACCGTTCGTAGCGACCTCGGCGCGAATCTGGGCATCCGTGTCGAGAAGGGCCGGGTCGCCGGTGAGGATCTGCTGGCGCATGCTTCGCAGCGCGGGGCCGGGGTCGATGCCGAGTTCGTCGGCGAGGCGCGCTCTGGCCTGGTCGTAGGCGGCGAGTGCGTCGGCCTGGCGTCCGGCGCTGTAGAGCGCGAGTATGAGCAGCGCCCACAGCGGTTCCCGGAGTGGATGTACCAGCACCAGGCCACGCAGTTCCCCGATCACGGCGCCGTCACCGGTGGCCAGCCGCGCGCGGAGGTGGTCCTCGGTCAGGGTGAGCCGGATCTCGTTCAGGCGGGCCACTTCGGCTGCCGCGGCCCCGTGCAACTCGACGTCGTCGAAAGGGTGACCGCGCCAGAGGCGCAGCGCGGTCCCGTACGTCCGCATGGCGGCGGTGTGCTCGCCGGCCTGCCGGGCGGCGTGGCCTCGCGCTATGAGGTCTTCGAAAACGGCAAGGTCCACCTCTTCCGGCCGTACTGACATCCGGTAGCCGCCGTTGTGGGCCGTCAACCGTCTCTCGCCCTCCGGAGCGAGCACCCGGCGCAACCTGGCGACGTGGGTGCGCAGATTGACCGCGGCGGATCGGGGCGACGGCTCGCCCCACACCATGTCGATCAATCCGGTGATCGGCACCACCTGGTTGGGATGCAGCAACAACGCCGTGAGTACCGCACGCTGTCGTCCTGGCCCCACCGGCCGGGGCACCCCCTCGGCAACCACTTCCAGTGGTCCCAGTACCCGGAATTCCATGCCCCGCCCCCGATCGCTGAGACAATCCCAGCAATTCCGTATCCACGGTGTCAATGCCATCGCCCTTTCGGGCAGCTTCTCCTGTACTCGGGTGAATACCGATTCTGTACGCCGGACGCCGCAAAGTAGGGACTCCAGTAGAAATTCCTAAATCAGAGGGGGAAAACGATGAGGAAAGCATTGAGATGGTCCGCGGTGCTCGCGCTAGTGGGTTTGGGGGCCTTCGGTACCGCTGCGGCACAAGCCTCGCCGCCGGAGGAGACCGGGTCCGGTGTTTCGCGGCAACAGGTCGTGCAGGCGGAGAAGGTCGAAGGTGGCCGAAGCGCTCTCGCTCCCGGAACCGCCCACGGCGGACGAGCGCTGTACTGCGGTATTCAGGGCTTGAGGAATCTCTGGCTGCCCCTCGGCGGTATCCGTCCCGGCCACGGGGCCGTGCTTTCGGTCGCCGAGGCGGGTGGGGGCGATGTCGAATTCATCGGAAACGCCGTGATGACCGTTCAGAACACCGCGGTTCAGACCGACGGCGTGCTGTTCCAGGTCGACGTGCAATGGGACAGTGGGCTCTGCATCTGGGTGAAGTACGTCGAGGTCCTGTGATGACGTGACCGGGGAGTCCGGAATCACCGGTTGAGCGAAGCCCGAAGGGCGGCCGCCGCCGAATCGTCGGCGGCCGTCTTCCTCGGCACAACCGGTTCCGCTCTGTGGACGTCCTGGTCCGCACGGTCGGCCGCCGCCGACAATGACCGCCATGACCGGAAGCGCTCTGACCGACGAAGCCACCTACGACCGAACGCGACTCACGCAGTGGCGTGAGGTTCGAGGTGACGGGTTTTCGCGGCGCGCGATGCTCCGGCTGGCCGCCGGGGGATCGCTCGCGTTGACGGCGTTCGGGGCGCTGCCGCCGGGGACGGCGTCGGCGGCCACGCCGATCGTGAAGCCCTTGCCGCCGGAGCTCTTCGAGGTCTACGGCACCAACGCGGAAACGCGGTGGGAGGCGCTGAGCGGTCAGGGCTATCTCACGCCGATCGACCGGTTCTTCGTGCGAAACCACACTTCCACCCCGTCGATCGACGTCGGCACCTGGCGACTCAAACTCTTCGGCACCGGGTTGCGTGGCGCGCCGACGGCGGACAGGCCGGTCGAGTTCACCTACGCCGACTTGCTCCGGTTGCCGTCGGAGACGATCACGTCCGCCATCGAGTGCGCGGGCAACGGCCGGAGTTTCTTCACCAGCCAGCAAGGGCAGACGGTGGCCGGGACCGCGTGGAAGCTCGGCGCGATCGGCGTCGCGCGCTGGCGTGGTGTCCGGCTTTCGACGGTGCTGGCCAGGGCCGGGCTGACGCGGCACGCGGTGGACGTCCTGCCGGAGGGCCTGGACGCCGACTACCTCGCCGGTGGGGTCAACCTGGGGAAGGTGCGCCGTCCGCTGCCGGTCGTGAAGGCGTTGCAGGACGTCTTGCTGGCCTATGAGATGAACGGGCGTCCCCTGCCGCCGGATCATGGTCATCCGGTGCGGCTCGTCGTGCCGTCCTGGGTGGGCATCTCGTCGATCAAATGGCTGGGGCGCATCGAGGTTTCGGAGACGCCGCTGGTCTCGCCGTGGAACACGCAGTACTACCGGCTGCTCGGGCCGGGCTACCCGGCGGAGGGCACAGTGGTCACCCGGCAGGTGGTCAAGAGCGCCTTCGAACTGCCGTGGAACGTCGAATTCGCCGCAGGCGGCAGGCACGTGCTGAGTGGCCGGTCGTGGTCGGGCAACGGCCGGATCCGGCGAGTCGAAGTGAGCACCGGCGATGGCTGGCGGCAGGCGAGGTTCGTGGGCGCGGCGGCGGATCGCGGCTGGCAACGCTGGGAAATCCCTTGGCGTCCCAGTGCTTCCGGCGCCCACACCCTGCGGGCACGGGCCACGGACATCACCGGCGTCATCCAGCCGGACGTCACTCCGCACAATACGCAGGGCTACCTTTTCGACGCCGTCGTCCGGCATCCGGTCCAGGTGGTGTGAGATGACGCAGTCGGTCGCGGTGAACAGGGAAACGACCGTCGAGCTGACACTGGCACTCCGGGTCAGCACCGACTCCGCGCACGCCGCGGCGATCGCCGCGCGCCTGCTTGAGTCCTTTGAGGACACTGTCGGCGTGACGCTGACGGCGCGAACTTTCCCCGGCGGCGAAACGACTTCCGGTCAGGTCGTCGAACTCGCCGGGCGCCGCCAACGTGGTCACGGGGAACCTCCGCTGCGAATCGAGCCCGATTCGCGGCGGGTGTTGTTGCGTGGCGAGGTGCTGGAGTTCACCCGGCTGGAGTTCGATCTCCTGCTGTTCCTGACCAGGAACCCGGCCAGGGTCTTCGACCGGTTCACACTGATGGCGCAGGTGTGGGGGTTCAGCGGCGGCAACGGCCGGACCGTGGACGTCCACGTCCGCAAGATCCGCGGGAAGCTGGAGCCCGTGCTGACGCCGATCACGACGGTGCGCGGCGTCGGCTACCGGTTCGACGGGGCGGGGCAGGTGCTCATCGCGGACTGAGCGCAGCATCGATCATTCAGGTGAGGCGGAGGAGTTGTACCAGGCGCCGACGCGGTCACCTGGGGCCGGATCCCGCGTACCTCCCTACATCCGGCTCCATGGCCGCCTGCACCGGCGTATGACGGTCAGGCCGTGAAAGGCCTCCTTCGCCATTCTCGGGGTGGTGAGGAGGCCTTCGCGATTCCGGCATGACGCGGACCTGACCGAGTCCGCCCATCCGTAGTGAGATCGTCCGAAGTCCGCGAGGACCGAATCGAGAAAACGCTGCCGCTTCCACAAGACCGAACTCGGTGGAATCGGCCGGGTGACGTCAAGCCCGGCCGTCCCGCGAGGACGGTCAGCAGCAGCCGGTACCGCAGCAGTCGCAGTCGCACCAGTCGTCTATCCGCATGTCAGTCACCTCCTCCCTTCGGTTCGCAGGCGGGCGGGCACCACGCGCCGGGGAGTGGATCGGCGCAAGTCTCGCCGGACATCCCCGACAGCATGGAAGTGAGTTCGGCTCGCAGCGCGCCGAGCCGCGCCATCTCCGCTTCGATCCCGGCGAGGTGGCGTTCCAGCATGGTTTCGGCGGGTTCGCAGGGGCATACGCCGGTGTCGCGGACGCTCAGCAGATCGCCGATCTCCGTCAGCGTCAGGCCGAGCCGCTGGGTGCCGCGGATGAACCGCAGCCTGTCGATGACTTCTTCGTCGTAGCGCCGGTGTGCCCCGGTCGTCCGCGCGGGGACGGGCAGGAGGCCGATGCGCTCGTAGTAGCGCACGGTGTCCGGCCGCACCCCGGCGCGGGACGTCACCTGGGAAATCGTCAACGCGTCGGTTCGCATGTCCTGAGGGTAGAACTTGGACCCGGCTCCAGAATCAAGCCCGGAAATCGCACCGGGCTCGCGAGGAGAAGACGTCGTCGTGGCGTGTCCGCATCATCGGAAAGGGTGCAAACGGCGAGAGGACGGCACGGTGACTGACTTCCGGAACGTGATCAAGGACCTCACAACGGAAGGTGAACAGGTCGACGCTCTGGTGGCCGATCTTGACGGCGCGGGCTGGGCACTGCCCACGCCTGCCACCGGCTGGTCGGTCAAGCACCAGATCGCTCACCTTTCCTTCATCTTCAAAATCGCCGGGCTGGCCGCCGCCGAGCCGCAGAAGTTCGTCGAACTCGCGAAGACGTCGATGGCGCGCGGGTTCGACGCCGCCGTCAACGCGGCACTCGACGACTACCTCGGAGACCCCGACGAGGTGGTGCTGGCCCGGTGGCGCGCCGAACGCGACGCGGGCATCAAGGCGCTCGCCGCGGTCCCCGCGGACCAGGTAGTGCCGTGGCTGGTCAACCCGCTGCCGCCGGCCATCCTGGCCTGCGCCGGGATGATGGAACTGTTCGCACACGGCCAGGACGTCGCGGACGCGCTCGGGGTGCGACCGCGACGGACCGACCGGCTCGCGTACCTCGTCGGCTTCGGCGTCCGGGTCCGGGACTTCGGCTACGAGGCGCGCGGGCTGACCCCACCGGAGCAGGAGTTCCGGTTCGAGATCACGTCGCCGTCCGGGCAGCTGTGGGCCTTCGGGCCGGAGGACTCACGGCAGCGGATCACCGGAAGCGCGGAGGACTTCTGCCTGCTGATCACGCGGCGCCGTCACCGCGACGACCTCGACGTCCGTGCCGAAGGCGCGCTGGCCGATCACTGGCTGGACATCGCGCAGGCGTACCGCGGACCCGCCGGCGAAGGGCGTCGTCCTGGGCAGTTCGATCGCTGAAAGCCGCGTTTCCGCGGTGATTACGCATCCTGGAAGTCGCGATCAACTCCACTCGGTGCGAAGGTCGGTGCACACGGGGTCTAGGAGGCGATCGTGGCACGGGTGTGGTTGATCAGGCATGGGGAGAGCGAGACGAACGCGGGCTTTCCCGGTGGGGATCCGGGGGCTTCGCCGCTGACCGAACTCGGCAGGGAGCAGGCCGCCGAGATCGCGGAGGCACTGGCCGAACCGCCCCGGTTGATCGTGACGTCGCCGTTCGTCCGGGCGCGGCAGACCGCTCTGCCGACGATCGAGCGGTTCCCCCGCGCGGACCGTGAGGAGTGGCCTGTCCAGGAGTTCACCTTTCTCGGCGAACTCCATGGACAGGTCACCACCACCGAGACCCGCAGGCCGCATACCGAGGCCTACTGGGACCGGGCCGATCCGCACCACGCGGTGAACGGCGCGGAATCCTTCGCCGATCTCTTCGGCCGTACCCAGGAGTTCCTGAAGCGGTTGGGCGAACGGGAACCCGGACCGATCGCCGTCTTCACGCACGGACTCTTCATCCGCGCGGTCATGTGGTCACTGCTGACCGGGATCACCACCCCGGACAGCGAGGCCATGCGCGGCTTCCGCACGTTCGCCGACACCTACGTCGTGCCGAACGGCAACATCACGGAGTTGCGGTACACGCCAGGGAAGCGGATTCCGCGGGTCGTGGTCCCGCTCGCTTCCCGGTTCGCGGATCGTTAGGGCTTCAGCCGCAGGTGCAGCTCGCTCACCCCGGTCATATGCGGGCTGGGGATGAACGACGGCGGCACGGACGGATCGGTCCGCAGGTCCGGGAACCGGTCAAGCAGGATGTTGAGCGCGGTCTTGCCTTCCAGCCTGGCCAGCGGCGCCCCGATGCAGAAATGGACTCCTCGGCCGAAGGCGAGGTGCGGGTTGTGCGTCCTCGCCGGGTCGAAGGTGCCCGGATCCGTGAACGTGCGCGGATCCCGGTTCGCGGCCGCGACCCAGACGGCGAGCATGCGGTCGGCCGGGATTGTCTTGCCGCCCAGCTCGACCTCGGTCGTCGTGGCACGGGCGACGAGCGCGAACGGGCTGAGGAACCGCAGTGATTCCTCGATCGTGGCAGGCAGCAGCGAACGGTCCGCTCGGACGCGCCGGTACTCGTCCGGATGGGAGTCCAGGCACAGCACCGTGTTCCCGAGCAGCATCGTGGTGGTGATGTGCCCGGCCAGCAGCAGCACGTTCGCGAAGTTGACGACTTCGGTCTGCGTCAGCTTCTCGCCGTCGACCTCGGCTTCGACGAGCTTGGTGAGCAGGTCCTCGCGGGGTTTCCGCCGCCGGTCGTCGACGTGCTCCGACAGGTAGTTCACCAGGTTTTTCAGCTGTTTGACGGATTCTTCGGAGTTCTTCTTGTCCTCCTCGGTCTGCTTGACCAGCGAACGCTGCTGGCTGCTCTTCAGCAACGTGTCGACCCATTGCTTGAACAGGTCGCGGTCGCTCGCCGGGACACCGAGCAATTCGGCGATGACGATCACCGGCAGCGGATAGGCCAGATGGGTCACCAGCTCCATCGAATCCTGGCCGTCGACGGCGTTGAGTAGCTCGTTCGTCAGCGTGGCGATCCGCGATTCGAGGTCCGCCACGACCTTCGGCGTGAAGGCGTGGCTCACCAGGGTTCGGAGCTTCTTGTGATCCGGCGGGTCCATCTGGAGCAGGTTGCCCTCGACGAACAGGTCCTTGTCCGGCGCCATCTCCGGCGGGAGCAGACGAGTGGTGTCGGACGAGAACACCTTGGGATCACTCAGGGTTTTCAGTGCTTCGGCGTGGCCGTAAACGTTCCACATGCCGGTTTCTTCGTCGAAACGGACCGGGTCGGCCGGGAATTCGTCCCGCAGCCAGAACTGGTCTTTGTGGACTCCCCAGCTTTCGGCGAGGGTGGTCATGTCGTGCCCCCTTCTTCTCATGGTGAAGGAGCTCGGATCAGACGGGCTCCTCTGTTCCGTCCTGCCGGTAGATCCAGGCGCGATAGGTCGCGGCCAGTTCCCGGAACGCCTGGCTCACTTCGGCCGCGGTGGCGGCCACGTTCGCCGGTGACGGTTTCTCCGGCGGCTCGAACGCCGTCCGGATGATGTGGGCGAGGGCGTCGGCCTTCTCCTCGGGGGTGAGGCCCTCGCCGTCGGTGGTGAAGCTGTCCATCAGGTAGAAACCCAGCGCCGCGGAACGCAGGGCGAACAGCAGATTCGGGATGTCGTCGCGCAGGAGCCCCTGGTCGGTCATCGTCTTGAGATACCGGTCGGTCACGACGGCGTCCTGATCCTGCAAGGGGTGTTTCCTCAACCGTCCCATCAGTTCGGTGTGGCCGGAGATGAGTGCGCTGAGCAACGGATTCCGCTGGGTGTACAGGAAGACCGCCCGCTGGAACCGGTGCGGGATGACTTCCGCCGGATCTTCGTCGAGCCGTTCGAGAACACTCTCGGAGGCGCGAAGGGATTCACGTAGGAGCAAGGCGTGGAAGAGGTTTTCCTTGGTCCGCCAATGCAGGTAGATCGTGCCCTTCCCGATGCCGGCCTGGTTCGCGATGTCCTCGATGGTCACCTTGCGATAGCCCAGCCGCGTCAGCAGGGCGCCGGCCGCGTCGAGGATGCGATCGGCGCGGCCGGCGGTGCGGTCCGGACTCTCTGCCACGTGCACTCCCGGTCTCTGACTTCGTGACCAGATTTGCTTATCTGGTCACCTGGTCATCACGACCGTAGCGCCGCGTGGGTGTACCGGCAAGGAAACGACGGGTTTTTAACGCAGACGGTGGGACAGGAAGAAGCGCCAGATAACCGGTGTCGCGTTGATGACGGTCGGCGTGGAGGAGTCGTTGCCGGGCGCCGTGGTCGGCCAGACATGCCCGGCGCCTTCGTCCCGGTAGTGCTGGAGCGAGCAGCCGATCCAGTGCTGGACGGTGACGTCGGCCTTCGGCGAATACTGGATCGGACGGGGGAAGCAGCCGTTCCGGTTCGCCCAGCCGCCGAGCCAGTCCGGCAGTGACGGCAGGCCTTTGGCGGGATTCCCGGTGTAGGGGATCGTCGTGTCGGCTGTGCCGTGGAAGTCGAGGATCGGCGCCGGGCGCGACGGGTGACACGCCCCGCCCTCCGGATAGAACGCGCCGGCGACGGGGGCGAACGCCGCGATCCTGCCCGGCATCCGGCAGGCGAGTACGCCGACGAAACCGCCGCCGTTCGCTTTGCCCGCGGCGTAGATCCGGCGGGAGTCGACGCACAGTTCCCGCTGGAGCGTGTTCAGCAGGTCGCTGGTGAAGTGCACGTCGTCGGCGGCCGCCGAATAGGGCGCACCGGTCCAGGCCGATTCGCCGTCAGTACCCGGAAGTCCTTGCGGGTAGACGGAAATCGCGTCATATGCGGAAAATCCGGATAGTTCCTCCTGGTACTTCGAGGTCCGTTTGTGGCCATGGAACGACAGCACCACCGGGTACGCCCGCGACGGCTGGTACCGCGCGGGAACGTGCACCGTGTACTCGCGGACCAGACCGCCGGAGGTCAGGGTCCGCGTCGTCGCGCCCGCCGGTACCGAGGACGGACATGGCAGCCGGTGGTCGGCACCGGACGATCGACCGGCGACGGCGCGGCCGACGCCACCGGTGCGGTGACAAGCTCAGTCCGGCCGCGGCGGCGGCCGTCAGCGCGAGACGACGCAGGGACTTAGTGGTCGGTTTCGGAGGTCCTTCGGGGTCTCGACGGCCCAGCTTCCCGCTGGACGTATGGCCGAAAGGCCCGAGTACAACCCGGTACGAGGACCTCCCGGCCGCACGCCCAGCGGAAACCTGGATCCGCCGACACCCACGAAGGACTTCCGAAACCAACAACTTAGCGGGACCAGGCACGCGATCCTCCTTGATCGGGCGGCGGGGCGGTGATCAGGGTCACCCCCGGCACCGGCCTGGTCTGCATTGTGTTCCTTGAGTTCTCGGACCGCTTTTCACGTCACCCGGTCCAATCACCCTGCCTCGTGGCCCGCGGCGACCGATCCAGGCCGTCGGCCCGGTCAGCGGCAGGCCTGTTTGGCGGTGAGCACTCGGGTCAGGGCCTCGTCGACCCGGGCCGCCGGGAGTTCGCCGGACGCAAGTGCTTGCTCCAGCCTGTCCAGCACCGTGCCGACGTTGCCGCCGGAGGACCACAATGCCTGGTCCGCACCGGCCTGCAGGGCCTTGAGCACGGCCGTCGGCAGCGGGTACTCGGCGGTGATCGCCTTCATCGCCCCGAGATCGTCCGTGATCACCGGGCCGTCGAACGCGTAGTCCTTCCGCAGGAGCCCGTACGCCGCCGCGGACAGGGTCGACGGTGTACCGCCGGTCAGGTCGGGCACGTCCAGATGTCCGACCATGACACCGATCTCGCCGTACGCGCCGATGTCGCGGTACGGCACGAGGTCGACCTTCCGCAGCGAAGCGAGCGGCGGTGTCCGCACCAGTCCCTTGTGCGAGTCCCCGGTGGCGTGCCCGTGCCCGGGGAAATGCTTCAGGACCGGTTGCACTCCCGCGTCCCGCAGGCCCTGCGCGAACGCCAGGACGTACTTGCGCGCGACCTCGGGATCCGCACCGAACGACCGGTCGCCGACGATGTCGCGGTCCGGCTGGTCCGTGATGTCGGCGTCGGGCGCGTAGTCGACGGTGACGCCGCGGGCCCGCATCTGCTTGCCTCGCTCGGCCGCCTTCGTCCGCACCTGGGCCGGCGTCATGGTCGTGGCCATCTTCCTCGCACTCGGCAGGTCGCCGTCGAGGGCGTCGATCCGCTGTACGCGGCCGCCTTCCTCGTCGATCGCCACGGACACCGGGACCTTCGCGGCCCGCTGCACCTCGTCCAGCGCGCCGTTCCGCAACAAAGCCGTTTCGTTGCCGCCGAGGAAGATCCCGCCGACCTGCTGGTCTCGCACCAGCTTCACCGCCGCCTGCGGATCGCCGGCGTTCACGCCGACCACCACCAGCTGCGCCAGCCGCTGCCGAGGGCTCATCCCGGCGGTGACGGCCGCGCAGCCCGGTACGGGTACCCGCTCCGCCCTCGGTGACGGCGAGGGGGTGGCCGGGCTCGTGCCGGACGGGCTCGGAACGGCGCTGCTTCGCGGCGGGGGTGCCGTCCCCGCCGGCTGTGCGGATCCGGCCTGCTCGTTCGCCGTACCGCACTGCACGCTGGTGAGCAGAACAGTGGCCGCTCCCAGGATGACGGTCACCCATCGCTTCGTCGTCTTCGGTCGCCCGGCGTTCATCGGCTCGTTTCGTTCGTGGTCCATGCCGGTACCGACGGTAACCCCAGTTGCCCTTTCGTACGCGTTCGCGTCGGCCGGGGGCTCGGCGCCACCTCCCTCCTCTTCCGTGTTCTCCCTCGTCAGCCCGGTGCCCGGACTTGACAACTCGATCTGCTCCGTCGTAGATTACCACATGGTTATGGAACCGCAAGGTTATCGAAGGCTGTAATCCGGAACCAATCGTGAGAACTTGAATTCGTGAGAACGGAAAGGCGGGCGACCGTGGCACAGGATCTGCTCGATGTCACCTTCGCGGCGCTCGCCGACCCCACCCGCCGTGCGATCCTCGCGCGGCTCGCGTACGGCGAGGCCACGGTGACGGAGCTGGCCGAGCCGTTCGCGATGAGCCAGCCCGCCATCTCCAAGCATCTGAAGGTGCTGGAGCGGGCGGGGCTGGTCGCCCGAGGCCGTGACGCACAGCGCCGCCCCTGCCGCCTGGTGGGCGAGCCGCTGAAGGACGCGACCGAATGGCTGGGCGACTACCGCCGCTTCTGGGACGGGTCCTTCCTTCGTTTGGACCTCGTCCTCGACGAGGAGTTGCAGCACCCGGAACGCCGGGACGAGACCGACTGACACCTGTACGAGCGGAAAGGAACGGCACGATGGGACGCACTCTCAGCGTGGTGAGATCCGGCGACCTCGAGATCGTCATGACGAGGTCCTTCGACGCGCCGAGGGCACTGGTGTTCGACGCGTGGACCAAACCAGAACTGGCACGGCGCTGGTTCGGTCCGCACGGCTGTGAGGTCGTCGAATGCGAGATCGACCTGCGGGTCGGTGGCAGATGGCGTTACCGGCTGCGACACGGCGGCGGGGTGGAGATGCTGCTGCAGGGCGTCTACCAGGAGATTCGCCGTCCGGAAAGGCTCGTCTCCCTGGAGACGAACGAGGACTGCGACGCCTCTGAGGGCCAGGCTTTGGGGACGGTGACGCTGGCCGAAGACGCCGGCGTCACCACCCTGACGCAGGTGGTGCGGTACAGCTCGTCCCGGATCCGGGACGCCGTACTCGAATCCGGCATGGAGCGGGGCGTCGGCGAGGGCTTCGACAAGCTGGCCGAGATCGTGGCCGTCCCGGCGGGGGTGTGACTACCGTGAACAAAATGAACGCCATCGCGGATCGCTATCGCGTCCGGGCCGATGCCTTCGAAGGCAAGGTCGCCGCCGTCGAGGCAGGACAGTGGGAGAACCAGTCTCCGTGTGACGAGTGGAACGCCAGGGATGTCGTCGGGCACATCGTCGACATGCACGGCGTGATGCTGCGCCCGTTCGGTCGTGACCTCGGCCCGGCACCGACGCTCCGGGAGGACCCGCTCGGCGCGTTCCGGGCTGCCCGAGCCGAGATCGAAGCCATCCTCGCGGATCCCGTGCTCGCCGCGACTGAACACGAGACGCCGATGGGAAAGGTGACGGCCGAACAGAATATCGACCAGGTCGTCAGCGCCGACCTGGTGCTCCACGGCTGGGACCTGGCCCGTGCCACCGGTCAGGACGACACGATCGACCCCGAGGAGGTCGCCCGGATGTGGCCCGAGGCCCAGGCGATCCCCGAGGAGATGAGGACCCCCGGCGCCTTCGGGCCCGGCGTCGTCGTCTTCGGTCCCGAGGTGAAAGTGCCCGGCGACGCACCCTTGCAGGACAGGCTGCTCGGGCTGATGGGTCGCGACCCGAACTTCTAGGGAGAGATAAAGGCAAAGGTGGCTCAGTCACCCCCCGACCCTCCGGATCGGGGGGTGACAGGGACTGCCGTGCGGGACTGTGTGGATTCTGGCTCAGCCAACGCGCCACAATCCACACAGTCACCGGATCTGCATAGTCACCGGACCTACGCAGTCACCGGATCCACGCAGTCACGGATCCACGCAGTCATTGGATGCGAGGTCCGGCATCGAGGCAGGACACCGTTCCCGTCCGGACACGACACCTTTGCCCTTCGGCCCGGGAACCGCGGAGAAATCAGACGTGGATGTCCGGTGAGTCGACCTCCCAGTACGAGGGAGAATTCTTGATCGAGGCCGGGCTGGCCGACGCGATCGCCTTCGGGAGGCTGTTCATCGCGAACCCGGACCTGCCCGCCTGGTTCGCGCTCCGTGCCCCGCTCGCGGTGGCCGACCACGACGTCTACTACGGCGCCCGGATCGACGGCTACACCCGATTTTCCCGGGTCCGGCGGACTCGGCGAAGTTCGGCTGTTCGGCGCGCAGCTGATCTTCATCGCCCGTTCTACAGTGCGGGCATGGTCAAGACGGCAGTGGAAATCGCGGCGGCAGTGCGCGCCAAGGAGCTCGACCCGGTCCAGGTGACCCAAGAGGCGTTGGCCCGGATCGCGGCGGCGGACGGGGTGATCGGCGCGTTCCGCCGGGTCCGGGCCGAGGAGGCCCTCGCCGAGGCGGCCGCCGTCGCCGACCGCGCGGACCTTGCCGAGCTGCCACTGGCCGGAGTGCCGGTCGCGGTCAAGGACGTCACGGCGGTCGAGGGCGAATATGCCTCGTGGGGATCCCGTGCGGGGTCGTCGGCGGCGGCCACGGAGGACGGTGAGATCGCTCGGCGGCTGCGGGCGGCCGGTGCGGTGATCGTCGGCTTGACCAGGGTGCCGGAGCTGTGCGTCTGGCCATCGAGCGACGACCCGGACGGGACGGCGCGCAATCCACGCAACCCGTCCTACGCCGCGGGTGGCTCGTCGGGCGGGAGCGCGGCGGCCGTCGCGGCAGGCCTGGTGCCGATCGCGCACGGCACCGACGGCATGGGCTCGATCCGGTTGCCGTCCGCGATGTGCGGGATCGTCGGTCTCAAACCCGGCAAGGGCGTGGTCCGCCTGCCGGGGGAGACCGGCTGGTTCGGCCTGTCCACCCATGGTCCGATGACGACCACCGTTGCCGACGCGGCCGTGCTGCTGTCGGTCCTCGCCGAGCAGCCCGGCCTTGCGGATCTCAGCGAACCGAGGCTGTCCAGGATCGCCCTGTCGACGCAGGTCCCGTTGACGAGGGCGCCGCTGCCTCGCCCGTTCAGCGGCGCCGTCGCGCGGGCAGGGGAGCTGTTCCGCGCGGCCGGGCACACCGTCGCGCCCGGGACGCCTCGATACCGCCTCGGCGCCATCGGCGGCAGCGTCGCGCGCTGGGGCGCCGGCCCGGCCGAGCAAGCGGCCGATTTCGAGTTCGGCGCACTTCAGCCTCGGACGCGGACGCACATCCGGCTCGGCCGGCTGTTGGCCTCCCGGGTCCGGGAGGGCACCCGTGAGCGGTGGCTGGAGCAGACCGAGGAGTTCTTCTCCCATCACGACGTCCTGGTCACGCCCATGCTCGCGAGTCTCCCGCTCAAGGCCCGCAGGTGGCACGAAAGCAGCTGGATCGCCAACGCGCTGCCGTCCCTGCGCGTCGCGGGGTTCGCCGGTCTGTGGAATCTCGCGGGCTATCCGGCGATGTCGGTTCCGGTCGGCGTGCACCCCTCGGGTATCCCCGCCTGCGTTCAGCTGGTCGCCGCACCCGGTGGGGAAGCACTCCTCCTCCGCCTCGCCGCGCAACTCGAAGCGGCCAATCCCTGGCCCCGGACCACCGCCCCCTGACCGCGCCCAAAAAGAGAGCAAGGGACCTTTGCTATCACTCTCCAAAAGAGAGTGATAGCAAAGGTCCCTTGCTACTTCGCGCTGGTCAGGAGCCGGTTTTGGCGGGCGACGGCTTCTGCCCGTTCGACTTCGGACCGTTCTGGTCGTTCTTCGGCGCAGCGGCGGCAGACGCCGAAGAAGCGGGCTTGGCGGGAGCGGCAGCGGCAGCGTTGGCGGGACCGGCACCGTTGGCGGGAGAGGCACCGGCACCGTTGGCGGCAGAGGCACCGGCACCGGGAGCCGCACCGGCAGCGGGCGGCTTGGCCGGGGCGGCGGCCTTCGAGGCGGGTGCCTCGGCGGGCTTGCCGGCCGGCTTCGTCTCCTCGGCCTTGTTGTCGCCGCCGACGAGCTTCGAGGCGTGCGGAATCACCGACTCTTCGGGAAGGGCGGCGAGCATCCCTTCGCTGCTCTTCAGCACCTCGTCGGCCTGCATCAGGCTCTTGCGGGCCTGCTCACGGATCTCCGCCAGCCGCTCGACCTTCCGCTGGGCGGCGGTCGTGCGCTGGGCGGCTGTCGTCGTGGCCTCGTCGAGGCGGCGCTTGGCCTCGGAGGTCGCCTCGTCGACGCGGCGCTTCGCCTCGGCGGTGGCCTCCGCGATCCGGCGTTCGGCCTGGTTCTTGCTGGCCGTCTGCTGGTCGGTGATGTGTTTCTCGAGCGAGGTGCGCTGAGTGGTCATCGTCTGCTCGAACTCGCGCTCGATCTTCCGGCGCTTGCGCTCGGCCTCGTTGTCCAGCAGTTCCCGGCGCTGGGCTGCCTCGACGGTCAGCCGCTGGACCTCGGCCCGCGTCTCGGCGAGCGCGGACTCGTGCTCGGAGTGCAGCGCGTCCGCCTGCTTGTCCAGCTCGGCGACGAGCCGTGTGTAGCGCTCACGCAGCTTCTTCGACGCTTCGGTCGATGACGCCCAGTGCTTCTCGGCCGCGACCTCGGCGCGCTTCGTGATCTCGTCCGCGCGTGCCTGCGCGAGTGTCACGGTGCGCTGCATCCGTTCATCGAGGTCCTCGAGGCGCTCCGGCGGCTTCTTCAGCTCCTCGATTCTGGCGTTCAGTTTCGCCACCTCGTGGCGCACGGTTTCGAGTTCGCGTGTGGCAGATGTCGCCTGCGCGATCGCGGCGTCGCGGTCGGTGAGCACGCGATGCAGCTGGGCTTCGAGATGATCCAGATACTGGCGCACTTCGTTCCGGTCGAAGCCGTGCCAGGCCTGGGTGTACTCGCGCCGCAGGGGCAACAGGCCGTTGTCTCGCTCGGGAACCATGGTCACGACGGTACCTGCGTACCCGGCGTCGCCGTTGTCAGGCTTGGTGATTCACCGACGTGTGTCTGCCCTCAGCTGCGATCCCTCACCTGAACGGCCGCCACCCGTGTGCGCAGTGTCACCAATGGAAGCCGCGGCTGAGCCGGGCGAGTGCCACCGCCGCACGGGACAGATGCTGTTCGCCTTTGCCGATTTTCAGTCCGCCGCCGCCACCCGCCGCCGCGGAGTCGGGGAAGACGCGGAAACCTTGGTAGGCCACGGCATCCGTGAGTCCCGGCGTGAGTGTGTAAGCGAGCCCGATCGCCCGCCCGGCGGGTGTGCCGATGTGTTTCGGACGTTCCTTCAGCGCCTTCATCACCATTTCGGCGGCCTGGTCCGGCGATTTCGTCGGGAACGCGTCATAGATCTTCGTCGGCCGGATCATCGGCGTGCGCACGAGTGGCATGTGGATGGTCGTGAACGTGATCCCGTCACCGTGGGTTTCGGTCGCGGCGATCCGGGAGAAATAGTCCAAAGCGGCCTTCGACGCCGCATAAGCCGAAAAGCGCGGCGCGATTCCCTGCACACCGATCGACGAGACGTTGACGATATGCCCGAACTTCCGCTCGGACATATGCGGCAGCACCGCGAGGATCAGCCGGACCGCGCCGAAGTAGTTGATCGCCATCGCGCGTTCGTAGTCGTGGAACCGGTCGTACGACAGTTTGATCGATCGCCGGATCGAGCGGCCGGCGTTGTTCACGAGCATGTCGATGCGGCCGTGCTCGGCGAGCATCACGTCGACGGCCTTGTGCACCGATTCCTCGTCGGTCAGATCGGCCGGGTACACCGAGGCCGTCCCGCCGGCGGCGATGATCTCGTCCCGCACTTCTTCGAGTTCGTGCTGCCGCCGCGCGACGAGCAGCGGCACGCCACCGGCGGCCGCGACCTTGATCGCGGTCGCGCGGCCGATCCCCGACGACGCGCCGGTGATGATCACGCGGCGGCCGTCGAGTTCGCCGCGGGGGCCGTGCTTGCGCGCACGGAACGGGTCCAGGTGCTCGCGCCAGTAGCGCCACAGGGTGGGCGCGTAGTCCTCGATCCGCGGCACCTCGACACCCGAGCCGATGAGTGCCTTGCGGGTCGACGCCGACGCGAACACCGACGGGAACGCCATGGTCTCCAGCAGCACCGGCGGGATGCCGAGCCGCTCCAGGACGGCGTCGCGCGCGATCGTGAAGCCGGGGATGTGCTCGCTCAGCTTCACCAGGTTGACGATGCCCTTGGACACGCGCTCGTTGAGCTGCACGGAGATCGTCGGCGCGCCGGCGGCCTTCGCGAAGGCGTTGTACACCGAGACGACCGGCTGAGGTTCCGGGTTGACCAGGTGGAACGCGCGTCCGTCGAGTCCCTTCGTGGTGACCAGCGCGAGCAGCGATTTCGCCACGTAGTCGACCGGGACGACGTTCGTGTCGCCGAGGTCGGGGCCGACGATCGGCACGTCCGGCAGCCCGGCCAGCCTGCTGATCGCGGGGAACAGGTAGTACGGGCCGTCGATCTTGTCCATCTCGCCGGTTTCGGAGTCCCCGACCACCACCGCGGGCCGGTACACCCGCCACGGCACGTCCTGTTGCTCGCGTACGAGGCGCTCCGCTTCGAACTTCGTGCGGTGGTACGGCGTGACGAGCCGCTGGCCGACGTCGAACATCTCCTCGGTGAACATGCCTTCGTGGTCACCGGCCACGGCGACCGAGGACACGTGGTGCAGGCAGCCGGCGTTCAGGTCCGCGGCGAGCGCGATCACCTGCTCGGTGCCTTCGACGTTGGCCTTGATGCTGGCTTCGTCGTCGGCGGTGAGGTCGTACAGGGCGGCGAGGTGGACTACGTGATCGACGCCGCGAAGTTTCGTGCGGTCGTCTTCGCTCACGCCGAGCAGCGGTTCCCCGAGGTCACCGGTGACGAGGGTGACGCGTTCCGGATGCGGCCACGCGTTGACGAGCTTCGCGAGTTTGTCCTGTGAGGACGCGCGGACGAGGAGCGCGACCCGGTCGACGTCCTCCCTGGTGAGCAGCCGCCGGGTGAACTGGCGCCCGATCAGTCCGGTCGCCCCGGTCACCAGAAATGTCGCCATCCGCTTCACCCTTCACCGTGCTCGCCCGCGTCCACTGGGCATTCTGCTGCATCACGACGGCAGTGACCACCACGGCACCCGGTGAAGTTACTCACGGGTAACTAGGCGGGGTCGGCGATGACGACCCGGTTCTCGGCATAGCCGGTCTCCCCGCCGACCCAGCGGCCGCCGCAGGTGACCAGGACTATCCGATGCGGACCGGATTGCCCGAACAGCTCGTCCGCTCGCCGCGGGAGTTCGTTCTTCTTCAGCGTGATCAGCTGGGAAACCTTGTACGGCCAAGACTTTCCGGCCTTGTCGACCACGGTGACCGCACCGCCGACCCGGTCGTTCCACAGCTCCGCGAACGGACCCGTCGCGCCCTTCCAGTTCACGTGCCCGGCGAACACGCTCGCCCCGGTGTCCGCGCTGAGTTCGGCGCCCCACCAGGTCACCTCGCCGAGGTTCTCCGGTACCGGAAGCTCCGCGCCCGGCCCGAGTTCCTTGCGGATCAGCTTCGCCCCGCCGCCCGCGGGCAGCCGGATCGTCCCTGGCCCCTGCGGCGCGGGTGCCTCGGTGGGCTTCGGCGGCGGCGCGGGTGGCGGCGACGTGGGGACGATCTCCGGGGGAGGCGGGGCCTCCTGCTGCGCGGGCGCGGCCGGTGCGCCGCCCGCGACGGAGACGGAGACGGGCCGGGCCGTCCCCGTCACCATGGTCGTCGGCGGCCAGACGATGAGGGCCGCGACGAGGTCCGCGCACAGGACCGTGACGGCTCCCAGCGCGAACCCGCGTCGTACAGACATTCCGAATCCTCTTCAGCGTCGCGAAGACCGCCGCGCGGCCACACCCACCATGACCGACCCGAGCAGCGCGAGCGCGCCGACACCGAGGATCCCGGCGGTCGACGCGGAGTTCTCGACGGTGCCCTGCATCATCGCCACCGGCCGGTCACCGGCGGGAATGGTGCGCGGTACCTCGTTGGGCGTGTTGGCGACCTTGAGCGCCAGCGTCTCACCCGATTTGACCTCGCCGCAGGCGGACGGCGGATTCTTCGGGTCGAACGCGTTGGTGTAGCCCGGTGGCGCGTTGACCTCGACCACGCAGATCTCCTGCGGCGTCCGCAGGTTCTCCACGGTGACGGTGCCGTTCTCGCCTTCGGTGGTGACGACGGCCGGCTTGCCGTCGGCGCCGCTGAGCGGCTTGCCGTCGTGGCCGACGGCGGCGGTGGCCTTGTCCTTGGCGGTGATCCGCAGCGCGGCACCCGCGATGCCCTTGCCGGTCTTCGCGTCGACCTTGGTCACCTGGACCTTGCCCGGCTTCGAGACGACCGCGACACCCTGTGCCTTCAGTTCCTTCTCGCCGCCTGTCGAGACGACCTTCTGTACGCCGGTCATGACCGGGAACTGCACGTACGGCCGGTCCGCGGGCGCGGACAGCGAACTGGCCAGCTTCGGCTGGTCGGCGGTCGGCGTCACCTTGACCGCGACGGTGCCGTCTTCGCCGGTCTTCACCGTGACGGCCTTCTCGGCTTTGGCGGTCGAGGTCGACGCGGGTGTGGTGGTGTCGCCGCTGTCGACGGCCGCGTTCGACGGCGTGAGCCGCACGGGAACTCCGGAGACGCCCTTGCCCTTGGCGTTCTTGACGCTGATCGTCCACTCGCCGGCGGTGCCGATGTGCTGGTCTTCCTTCGGCGGCGCGATCGCGGTGGTCCACGGCCCGCGGTTGGCCTCGGCGTCCTTGGTCAGCTTCTCGACGGCCGTGGCGGCGTCGGAGTGCTTCGCCTTCAGCTTGTCGAAGTGGTCCTCGATCTTGTAGCCGATCTTGGTGGAAGGCAACGACGGGCCGGTGTCCGCGTCGGACCGCGGTTTGGCGGTCCAGGAATGGAGCAGATGCGCGAGCGCGGCGGCCTCCGCGTTGTCCTGCGTCTGCCCGTAGCGGAGGAGCAGGTAGGAGATGTTGGCCGCGACGTTCTCGGGCAGCTTCTGCCCCCACTTGTCCAGCAGTTCGTCGCCGGGCTTGTACTCCTCGTCCGTGTCCGGCGCCTTCTGCTTGAAGCTCACGCAGAAGACCTGCTTGCCGTTCACGACGTAGGTGCCGAGCCAGTCATGGTCCGGGTTGAGGTTGTTGTACGGCTGGCCAGGGATGACGGAGTAGCCGACGCCCTCCTTCGGGTCGGCCGAGGCCGGTGTCGCCGCGACGGTGGCGGACAGCGCGCCGAGCAGGCACGTCGCGATCAGGCTGGTCAAGGCGCGCGAACGCACGCTCGGGCGTGTGATCCACCCCATGGTGTGTTGACTCCTTTGGCCGTGCTCTGCCCCGGCGCCTTTTGCGTCGATGCAGGTCACACGATCGATAGGGTTCCCCGACGCGCCTTCGGTGATTACCCGAACACGCAACGTGCAGGGTGGCCTGTGATCAGCGGTTTTGGCAATAGGTCATCAGGTGGGGTATCGGTGAACGGTCGTGATTCCCGCCGCATACGGTGTGGGGGATGGGTATCTCCCCGAATGTGAGTAAAGTCGTCTTTACTTCGACGGGAACCGGGCGGCCCCCGCGGTCGTTGAACCCGATGCAGGTGCCAGTAGATCCAGGAGGATCAGGTGCGATCCAGTAGCAACCCGGCGTTCCGGAACCTGCCGCGTGGCGCGGCGGAGTACGGACCCAACGTAGGCTTCAACCAACCCCAGGGCGGCGTGCCCGGCTACGGCCCTCCGCAGACCTCCGCCGGTGCCGACGACCGTCCGATGACCGTCGACGACGTCGTCATCAAGACGGCACTGAGCCTCGGCACCGCGCTGGTGACCGGTGTGCTCACCGCGATCTGGGCGATCAGCCAGATCCCGCTGTCGGCGTCCGGCAAGATCATGGGCATCCCCGGTGCCGTGATCGGCGTGCTCGTCGGCTCGATGATCGTCGGCCTCGTGATTTCGCTGGTGATCATCTTCAAGAAGCTGCCGAGTGGCCCGCTCACGCTGGCTTATTCGGCCGTCGAGGGTGTGTTCCTCGGTGCGATCAGCGGTCTGTTCGAGGCCCTTTACCCCGGCATCGCGCTGCAGGCGATCGTCGGCACCGCCGGCGTGTTCATCGCGATGCTGGTCGTTTACAAGACCGGTGCCGTCAAGGTCACCCCCAAACTGACCAAGTGGATCATCGGCGCCGTGGTCGGCGTCGCGATCTTGATGCTGGTCAACCTTGTCACCAGCTTCTTCGGCTTCAACCCGCTGCGTGACGGCGGCCCGATCGCGATCATCTTCAGCCTCGTGGTGATCGGTGTCGCGGCGTTCAGCTTCCTGCTCGACTTCGACCAGGCCGACCGGATGATCCGCGAAGGCATGCCGTCGAAGTGGGCCTGGTTCGCCGCCTTCGGCCTGATGACCACGCTGGTCTGGCTGTACCTCGAGATCCTGCGGCTCCTGTCGTACTTCCAAAACGACTGACGCACGACCTGACGAAAGGGCGCTCCGAGCGATCGGGGCGCCCTTTTTCGTCGTCGTGAATACTCTGGCGCCATGACCGAGCACAGTGGCGAACCGGCCAGGCCGAAGCGATCGAAGTGGTTCTGGGTGGCCGTCCTGGTACCGGTCGCGATCGTGGTGATCAGCGCGGGGAGCTGGGTCTTCGGATACCTCTCCAGCACGGATAACGCCAAGGTGGGCGATTGCTACGCGATCACCACCTTCGGCGACGTCGGCGTCGATCCGGTGAAGGCGGACTGCGGTGTGGTCGAGGCCAACGCGAAGGTCGGCGCGAAGACCGAAGGCGGCGTTGCCTGCCCGGACGGCGAGTACGACGAACTCACCGTCGACGGGACGTTCTCCTCGTACAAGCTCTGCATGATGATCAACGCGAAACAGGGCGATTGCCTGGCGAACTTCCTGGCCGACGCGGTGGCGTATCAGAAGGTGCCCTGCTCGGATCCCACGAAGGACGCGGAGATCGTGAAGGTCGCCGATGGCGTCGCGAGCGACAAGGTTTGCGAGGACACCGAAGCGACTCACCTCGAGGTCTACTCGACGCCGCCTTCGACGCTCTGCATCAAGAGCACCAAATAGCGATCTCGACCAGGGGCTTTCACTCGTTCGGGGGCCCGGTTGGTGCGGGTGATCACGGTGAGTGTTTGATACCGAGGTTCTCATTCCTCTTCACAACTGTGAGGTTTCTCGGTGACCACTTCCCAACCGGCCCCTGGGGGCCAACTGCCGGTGGGACAGCCCGATGCTTTCGGTCCGCCTCCCGGCGGTCAGCCGGCGGCACCCAAACGCTCCAAGCTCGCGTGGCTGAAGTTCGCGATTCCGGTGATCGTCGTCGTGCTCGTCGCCGGCGGGTACGCGATCAGCTACTTCACCGGCACGGTCAACGCTCAGCCCGGCGACTGCTTGACCGTGACCGAGTTCTCGAAGGCCGCCGACGAGCCGACGAAGGCCGACTGCGGCGCGCAGGAGGCGAACGTCAAGATCGCCGCACGCGTGGGTGGCGACGAATCCTGCCCGGAAGGTGACTACGACACCATCTCGATGACCGGCCGGATGTCATACAAGCTGTGCCTGACGGTCAACGCCAAGCAGGGTGACTGCCTGGCCGGATTCCTTTCGAACACCGCCGGCTACAAGAAGGTGTCCTGCGCCGACCCGGCGAAGGACGCGGAGCTGGTGAAGATCACCGACACCGTCGACAAGGCGGTGTGTGAAGGCACCGAGGCGACGCACGCGCAGTCGTACTCGACCCCGCCGACCACGGTCTGTGTGAAAGCGGGCAAGTAGCCCCATCGTTTCGTGTGAAGGCCCCCTTCCCTCGGCTCAGCCGAGGGAAGGGGGCCTTCACGCGCTCGGGGCCGGGCGGGCGGGCGGGCGGGCGGAGCAAGGGACCTTTGCTATCACTTGCGGCGGCCATTCGTCGCACAGTGTGGGACGGGCTGCGACCGGGTGGTCACCGGCCCTAACGTTGCTCGTCCCCAACCCGCCGAATGACCTGGAGTCCTGGTGGCGACGACAGAAACCCAAGCCGGTGAGAAGAAGCTCCTCGACTTCCCGACGTCCTGCGCCGCCCCGGTCCCGCAACCGGAGGAGCCGGTCAAGATCGTGCCGCTGGCCATCGCGGGCGCACTCGCGATCGGCCTGACCTGGTACGTCTGGGCGGCCCACGGGGCGAAGTTCGGTGTCCTGCTGATCCTCGGCCTCCTGCTCGGTCTCGCGCTCTTCCACTCCCGTTTCGGCTTCACCTCGGCCTGGCGCCAGCTGATCGCGGTCGGCAACGGCCAGGGCCTGCGGGCGCACACAGTGCTGCTCGGCACGGCCGCGACGCTGATCGCGCTGATCGCCGGCACCGGCTCCGGTCTGTTCGGCAGCACACCGAACCCGACCGCGGGCGGGCTGGGACTCGCGTTGTTCGTCGGCGCGACGGTCTTCGCCATCGGCATGCAACTGGGCGGCGCCTGCGCTTCGGGAACGTTGTTCGCGGTCGGTTCCGGGCAGTCGACGATCGTGCTGACCCTCGGCGGCTTCATCACCGGCTCGGTCGTCTACACGTGGGCGTACCCGGTGCTTTCCGGCTGGCCCGAGTTCAAGGGGATCCTGCTCGCCGACCACGTCGGCTGGTTTGGTTCCTGGGCGATCACCGTCGCCGTGCTCGCCGCGATCGTGTTCGGCACCCGGTTCGTGCAGCAGCGCCGCAACCCGCCGCCGGTCGGCGTCGTCCCGACCGCACGCGGCTTCGCCCGGCTCTACCGCGGATCCTGGCCGATCCTCGTCGGCGCCGTCGTCCTCGGTGTGCTGGCGGGCGCGGTGTTCCTGGTCTCCGGCGGCATCTGGGGTGTCACCAGCGCGTTCAGCCTGTGGGGCGCCAAGATCCTGCAGGTGTTCGGGCTGCACCCGGAGACCTGGGGGTTCTGGCGGCTCAAGGCGAACGCGGCTTCGCTGGCGGCGCCGATCTGGAAGGACAAGAACAGCCTCACCGACATCGGCATCATGATCGGTGCCGGGGTCGCCGCCGCGGCGGCGGGCGCGTGGAAGATCCACAACTCGATCCCGTGGCGTACCGCCGTGGCCGCGGTGCTCGGCGGGATCCTGATGGGCGTCGGCGCGCGGATGGCGGGTGGCTGCAACATCGGCGCCTACCTCGGCGGGATCTCGGTCGGCAGCCTGCACGGCTGGCTGTGGGGTGTCTTCGCGCTCGGCGGCACCTGGATCGGGATCAAGCTGCGTCCGCTGTTCGGGCTCGGCAACCCGGTTCCGACGGACAGCGTCTGCTGATCACTCTTCGTGATGCCTCGTATGCGGGTTTGCCCTTTCGGCCCGCCTACGGGGAAAAAGTTGGCATGTAAAACCCGTGTTCGGCTACCCTCGGCTACATATTCGCGTTTGCGCCTTAGTGCACAAGCGCGGTGGGGAAGGCCTGGCGGCGTCGCCGGGCGTCATCTCGCAGTCGCGGCCGGCGGGGGGTCGTCGCGTCCGAGGAACACTGAACACCAAGGACGGATCCTTCATGTCAACGCAAAGTCCGGCCGCGCCGGGCAGCGACAAACTCGACGCGGGCGTGCTCAAGGTCGCCGCCGTCGTCATCCTCGGCGCGATCATGGCGATCCTCGACACGACGGTCGTCAACGTCGCGCTCCAGAAACTGACCATCGAGTTCCAGACGTCGTTCGACACCATCCAGTGGATCGCGACCGGCTACATGCTGGCGCTGGCCACGGTCATCCCGGTCACCGGCTGGGCCTCGGACCGGTTCGGCACCAAACGCCTCTACATGGTGGCGATCGGGCTGTTCCTGATCGGCTCGATGCTGGCAGGTATGGCCTGGGACGTCGAATCGCTGATCGTCTTCCGGATCCTGCAGGGCTTCGGCGGCGGCATGCTGATGCCCGCCGGTATGACGATCCTGACCAGGACCGCGGGCCCGCACCGGATCGGCCGCGTGATGGGCGTGCTCGGCGTGCCGATGCTGCTCGGCCCGATCGGCGGCCCGATCCTCGGCGGCTGGCTGGTCGACGCGGTGAGCTGGCGCTGGATCTTCTACATCAACCTGCCGATCGGCCTGATCACCATGGTGCTGGCCTGGCGCCTGCTGCCGAAGGACCGGCCGGAACCCAGTGAGCGCTTCGACTTCGTCGGCATGCTGATGGTGTCGCCGGGGCTGGCGGCGCTGATCTTCGGCGTTTCGAACATCCCGGCGGCGGGCGGTATCGGCGCGGTGGACGTCTGGCTGCCCGCGCTGGCCGGGATCGGGCTGCTCGTGGCCTTCGTGTTCCGGGCGAACCGGATCCCGAACCCGCTGCTCGATTTGAAGCTGTTCAAGAACCGGTCGTTCTCCGTCGCGATGGTGACGATGACGTTCTTCTGCGTCGCGTTCTTCGGCGCGATGCTGCTCCTGCCGACGTACTTCGTGCTGGCGCGCGGTGAATCGGCGATGAACGCCGGCCTGCTGCTCGCTCCGCAGGGTTTCGGCGCGATGCTGACCATGCCGATCGCGGGCAGGTTCGCGGACAAGATCGGCGCGCGGAAGATCGTGCTGCCCGGTCTCGTGCTGATGCTCGCCGGGTTGATCGCCTTCACCCAGGTCACCGCGGCGACGCCGTACTGGCTGCTGCTTTCGGCGCTGTTCGTGATGGGGCTCGGCATGGGCGCGACGATGATGCCGATCACCTCGGCCGCGTTGCAGACGCTCAAGCCGCAGGACATGGCGAAGGCGTCGACGGCGACGAACATCCTGCAGCAGACCGCCGGTGCGATCGGCGCGGCCGTGCTGTCGATCATCCTGGCCGCGCTGCTGGCCGGGAAGTTCGGTGTGATGACCTCGCAGGGACAGCTGGCCGCGACCGCCGCGGTGATGGACCCGGCGACGCGCGAGGCGGCTTCGGGGCTGACGGCGGACGCGTTCTCGACGACGTTCCTGTGGTCGCTGATCCTGCTCGCGCTGTGCCTGATCCCGGCGGCGTTCCTGCCGAAGACCAAGCCCGCGCTGCCGGAGGGTGTCGACGGCGAGGTCCCCGCGGCCCCGCCGATCATGACGCACTAGCCGCCGGAAGGGAGCAAGGGACCTTTGCTGCTACTTTCCAAAAGAAAGTAGCAGCAAAGGTCCCTTGCTCCCTTTTCGCAGGTCAGCGCGCCGCGCAGGGAAACACGCAAGTCTGTGAAGGCCCAGAGTCCCTCAAAGGGGCCTTCATAGACCAACGGCCGTCTCAGCCGCGAAGGTCAGGACAAGCGCTCCAGCACCATCGCCATGCCCTGGCCGCCGCCGACACACATGGTCTCCAGGCCGAACTGCTTGTCGTGGTGCTGCAGCGAGTTGATCAGCGTCGACGTGATCCGCGCGCCGGTCATGCCGAACGGGTGGCCGACGGCGATCGCGCCGCCGTTGACGTTCAGCTTGTCGAGGTCGATCCCGAGGTCCTTGTACGACGGGATGACCTGCGCGGCGAACGCCTCGTTGATCTCGACGAGGTCGATGTCGCCGACCGACATCCCGGCGCGCGCGAGTGCCTGCTTCGATGCTTCGACCGGGCCGTAGCCCATGATCTCCGGCGAGAGCCCGGAAACACCGGTCGACACGACGCGGGCCAGCGGCGTCAGACCCAGTTCGCGAGCCTTGGTGTCCGACATGATGATCACCGCGGCGGCGCCGTCGTTGAGCGCGCAGCAGTTGCCCGCGGTGATCCGGCCGTCGGGGCGGAAGACCGGCTTGAGACCGGAGACGCCTTCGAGGGTGACACCGGCGCGCGGGCCGTCGTCCTTCGAGATCACGGTGCCGTCCGGCAGGGTCACCGGGGTGATGTCCTTGGCCCAGAAGCCGTCGGCGATGGCCTTCTCGGCGAGGTTCTGCGAGCGGACGCCGAACTCGTCCATTTCCTCGCGTGACACGTTCTTCAGCCGCGCGAGGTTCTCGGCGGTCTGGCCCATCGCGATGTAGACGTCGGGCAGGACGCCGTTTTCGCGCGGGTCGGCCCAGCTGTCGGCGCCTTCGGCGGCCACCTGCGCGGTGCGGGCCTCGGCGTCGGCGAACAGCGGGTTGTGCGTATTCGGCCAGGAGTCCGAGCTGCCGTTGGCGAAGCGCGAGACGGTCTCGACACCGGCGGAGATGAACACGTCGCCTTCGCCCGCCTTGATCGCGTGCAGCGCCATGCGGGTGGTCTGGAGGCTGGAGGAGCAATACCGGGTGATCGTGCAGCCGGGCAGGTGGTCGTAGCCGAGTTCGACGGCGACCGCGCGGCCCATGTTGAAGCCCTGCTCGCCACCGGGGAGACCACAGCCCAGCATGAGATCTTCGATCTGCGCGGGGTCGAGTTCGGGGACCTTGTCGAGCGCGGCGCGGACCATCTGCACGGTGAGGTCGTCCGGGCGGATGCTCACCAGCGATCCCTTGCCGGCGCGGCCGATCGGGGATCGGGCGGTGGAGACGATGACGGCTTCGGGCATGGAACGACACTCCCTTGTTTTCGATCCAGCTGTGCTTGATCCAAAGCGGGCGCTAAGCGGTTGCTCACCTCGCATCCTCCACCGGAGTGAGGTGCGGGTCAAAGGTGAACGCGACCCACGCCACTCTTTCGAAGGCACGACCACCGGCGGCCGCGTGACCTCGCCCGTTGAGTGGACACATCCCGACCTGCGGCGTTTAGGCTGTCAGCGTGGATTACGTCGAGCACATCGTGGACCTCGTGGGCAACACCCCGCTGGTCAAGCTGAACGCACTGGCCGAGGGGTTGCGACCGCTCATCCTGGCCAAGGTCGAGTACGTCAACCCCGGCGGCAGCGTCAAGGACCGCATCGCGCTGCGGATGATCGAAGCCGCGGAGCGTTCCGGCGAACTGAAGCCCGGCGGCACCATCGTCGAGCCGACGTCCGGTAACACCGGCGTCGGGCTGGCCATGGTGGCGCAGCGCAAGGGATACAAATGCGTGTTCGTCTGCCCGGACAAGGTCAGCGAGGACAAGCGCAACGTGCTCAAGGCCTACGGTGCCCGCGTCGTGGTCTGCCCGACCGCGGTGGCGCCGGAGCATCCGGACTCCTACTACAACGTCTCCGACCGCCTCGTGCGCGAGATCGAGGGCGCCTGGAAGCCGAACCAGTACGCCAACCCGGAGAACCCGGCCAGCCACTATCACTCGACCGGCCCGGAACTCTGGCGCCAGACCGAGGGCAAGATCACGCATTTCGTCGCGGGCGTCGGCACGGGTGGCACGATCTCAGGCACCGGCAAGTACCTCAAGGAGGTCAGCGACGGCCGCGTCCAGGTCATCGGCGCGGACCCCGAAGGCTCGGTGTACTCCGGCGGGTCCGGCCGTCCGTACCTGGTCGAGGGCGTCGGTGAGGACTTCTGGCCGGAGACCTACGACCGTGACGTCGCCGACCAGATCATCCCGATCTCGGACGCGCATTCCTTCGACATCACGCGTCGTCTCGCGCTCGAAGAAGGACTGCTCGTCGGCGGTTCGTGCGGGATGGCCGTCGCGGCCGCGCTCAAGCTCGCCGAGGACCTCGGCCCGGACGACGTCGTCGTCGTGCTCCTGCCGGACGGCGGCCGCGGCTACCTCACGAAGGTCTTCAACGACAGCTGGATGTCCTCCTACGGCTTCCTGCCGCCCGATTCGAGTGGCGCGACCGTCCGCGACGTCCTGATGAAGAAGAGCGGCTCGCTGCCCAGCCTGGTGCACAGCCATCCGAACGAGACCGTCGCCGAAGCGGTGGCGATCCTGTCCGAGTTCGGCGTCAGCCAGATGCCCGTCGTCAGCGCGGAACCGCCACTCATGGCGGCCGAGGTCGTCGGCGCGGTCAACGAACGCGACCTGCTCGAAGCGCTCTTCACCGGCAAGGCCCAGCTGGCCGATCGGCTGGAGCAGCATATGTCGCCGCCGTTGCCGACCATCGGCGCCGGTGAACAGGTGGGTTCGGCGATGAACGCGCTCTCGGGCGCCGACGGCGCGCTCGTGCTGGTGGACGGCAAGCCCGCCGGCGTCGTCACCCGGCATGACCTGCTCGCTTTTCTCGCAGGACGGTAAAGGGAAGTTTCATCGGATGGACGGGCCGGGGCGTTACGAGCGGCCCGACCCCCTATCCGATAGCGTGTTCGGTGAGTTGAACTTTCATGTCCTCGTCAAGGGGGTTCAAGACCCAAATGAGTGCTCCGCAGCCACCGAATCAGCCTTGGGGTGGCGCCCAGCCACCCCAGGGACCCCCGAGTGGCCCCCAGCCGCAGCAAGACAACCCGTTCGGTTCCCCGGAACCGACCCAGGTGGTGCAGCCCGGCCAGCCCGCCCAGCCCGATTACGGGCAACCGCAGTACGGGCAGCCCTCGTATGAGCAGCCCCAGGGTGGCGGGTTCGGCGACACCCCGGAGCCAACCCAGGTCGTCCAGCCGGTCCAACCGGGTTCCGGTGACGCGAACGCGACCCAGCTCGTGCAGCCGGTGAGCGGGAGCGGCGACGCCCCCGGGGAATCCACCCAGCTCGTGCCGCCGGGTTCGCAGCCGCCCGCCATCCCGTACGCCCCGCCGCCGAGCGCGGCCGACAACCCGGCAGCCGGTGCCTACGGCGCCCAGGGTGGCGGCTTCGCTCAGCAGCCCGGCTTCGGCGGTCCCCCGCAGGGCGGGTTCGACCCGTCGCAGGGACAGCAGCAGCCCGGTTTCGGTCAGCCGCAGCAGGGCTTCGGCGGACCGCCGCAGGGTGGTTTCGGCCAGCAGCCCGGTTTCGGCGGACCACCCCAGGGCTACTCCGCCGCGCCCACCGGTGGTGGCGGTGGCGGGAACCCGTTGTTCGGGTTCATCGCCGGTGGCCTGGTCGGCCTCCTCGGCCTTCTCGCGCTGATCTTCAGCTTCGTCTACTTCGGTGACGCGAGCGACTACTCCAAGGGCCTCGACAACGCGCCGAGCGACGAGGCACTGCAGCAGTTCCTCGACAAGGCGGGGACGGTCGGTCCCGGTGTCGTCTGGCTCTACGTGATCCTGCTGCTGGTCGCCTCGCTCATCGCGACGGCGTCCGGTGCCGGTCTCGCCTTGGCAGGCAAGCTTCCGGCCACGGTCAAGAAAATCGTGCCGATCGCGGTCACCGCGGGCGGCGCGCTGCTGTTCCTCTTCGGCCTGCTGCTGCTGATGGGCACCACGCCGTCGGAGGAGTTCAAGCGTGAGCTCGGGCCGCTGGGTGACAAGGTCGGCATCGGCATCGGCCTGCCGCATTTGATCTTCGGCATCCTGATCCTGATCATCGGTGTGCTGGGCCTGATCCCGCCGACCGCGCAGTTCGTCGGCCTCGGTGGCGGCGGCTCGGTGCTGGGCGCTCCGCAGAGCGGTCAGCCCGGTGGTTTCGGCGGACCACCGCAGGGTGGCTTCGGCCAGCCGGGTCAGCCCGGCCCGTACGGCCAGCCGCAGCAGCCCGGTCCCTACGGTCAGCCCGGCCAGCCGCCCTCGGGTGGTTTCGCGCAGCCGGGTCAGCAGGGGCAGCAGGGGCAGCCCGGTGGCTTCGGGCAGCAGCCCGGCCAGCAGGGCCCGCCCAGTGGCGGCTTCGCACAGCCGGGACAGCCGCAGCAGGGTGGTTTCGGCCAGCCGCAGCAGCCCGGTGGCTTCGGCCAGCAGCCCGGATACCAGGGCGGCCCGCCCAGTGGCTTCGGTCAGCCGGGACAGCAACCCGGTCAGCCCGGCCAGCCGGGCCAACAGCCCGGTCAACCCGGTCAGCCGCCGCAGCAGTGGTGATTCGCGGCCACTGAACGGTTTTCGCTCATGATGCCCCCGGCCATCCGGCCGGGGGCATCATGTTTTCGCCGGTGTCTTCGGATTCGCCGGTCACGGCCGGGTCCACCGGGCTAGGGTGAGCGCCGTTAACCCACACCCGGCTGATGGGGGCGACGTGACCGGTCCGTACGGATATCGCGCTCAGCAGCCAGAACCGGCCGGTTTCGGGTACCCCGCTCCGCAGACGCGTCCGTCCGGGGCGACGGCGGTCATCGCCGCGTTGTCCGGGCTCGCCGCCGCCGGCGCCGCCGGGTTCATCCCGATCTACTTCTTCCTCGAACTGCCGTCCGGGTTCAGCATCGGCGATCTGCCTGGCCTCGTGCTGACCGCGCTCGGGCTCTACCTGTTCGCCGCACTGCTCCTCCTGATCGGCGCGCTGTCGGCGTTCTTCCGCTCGGTCGCCGGCGCCGTCCTGCTGGCGCTGGGCTCGCTGCTGGTGATCGCCGCCATCCTGGTGGAACCGCAGGCGTTCAACGGGAACTACGGCATGTACTTCCGGGCGCAGTTCGACTTCGAAACGTTCGTCGCGGTCGTCCGCGTGGTCATGTTCGCGGTCGTGCCGTTCACCCTGCTCTTCGCGATCATCCCGCCCACGCTGAAGTACTTGCGGTGGCGGCCTTCCGCGGCCCAGCCCTTTCATCGGCAAAACCCCTATCCGCCGCAGGGCGGTTGGTGAGATCCTGAGCCGTCCGGCTCGACCTCGGGGAGGCTTTCATGAGTCAGCAACGGTTTTTGCCGACCGCGGGTACCGCGATCGCCGCCGCCGTCATCGGTTGTCTGATCGCCATGAGCCATTTGGTGGACGCGTTCGTCTACCTCGTACCGCTTGTCATCGACGGCGGGAGCCCGGAGTACGTCGTCGGGCTCCTCTGGAACGGATCGCTGACAGCGATCTTGGTCGTGGGCGGAATCCTCTTGCTCCTGAGGAAGAATTCGGGCCGCGTACTCCTTGTCGCGGGTACGGTGCTTTCGCTTCTGGCCGAGCTCTTCGTTCCCGCCGCCGCGCGGGTCTACTTCTTCGCCGACGCCATCGCGGACACGAAGGCATCGTCCGACATCGGCTCCCTCGGGACCTTCGCGATGGCCTTGGCCGTCTTGGTGCTCGCGCTGATCCGGCCCACGTCGGATTGGCTGGAGGGGAAGCCGAAGGATGACGAGGAGCCGTCGAAACACGATCGGCTTCCCGGCTGGTAGCGGCGGCTGACAGGATGAGGCCCGGATCTCGACAGGGGGAGAAATGACTTATCAGCAGTACCCGCCGCAGGGTGGCTACCCGCCGCCCGGCGCCTACCCGCCGCCCGGGATGGCGCCGAAACCAAACGGCGCCACCGGGATCATCGCCGCGATCCTCGCGATCCTCGGCGGTGTGTGGTTCCTCGCCGGGGTGGTGCTGCACGTCATCGAGCTCTCCGATGACGTCGACTCTTTCCTCGTCATCGGCGCGGTACTCGATTTCGTGTCCGCAGCCCTGCTCCTGCTCGGCGGGATCCTGCTGCTCATGCGGAAGGGCGCGGGCCGTGTGCTCACCGCGGTCGGCGCCGCCTTCCCGCTCTTCATGGTGCTCGTGACGATCGTCGTCCGGTCCCTCGGGCTGGACTTTTACTTCTCGTATGGCGGACTGAGCCTCTTCTTCGGCATCGGCGGGGTGCTCATCCAGGTCCTGCTCCCGGCGATCGCGACGCTCGTCCTGGCGCTGATCCCGCCGACGGCGCGCTGGGTCGCGGCCAAGAAACAGGCGGCCGTGCCGCCGCCTCACTTCGGGTACCCGCAGGCGCGACCCGGCTATCCGCCGCCCGGACAGTGGTGAGTTCGATCCCAGACGATGGGATCTCGATGCGGTCGTCGTACCCTGGACCGTATGGCCGACGACTACTCTCTGCTGGGCTTCGAAACGCGCGCGATCCACGCCGGGCAGACTCCTGATCCCCGGACCGGCGCGGTCATCGTGCCGATCTATCAGACTTCGACTTATGCGCAGGACGGCGTCGGCGGAACGCGCGAAGGTGACTACGAGTACTCCCGTACCGCGAACCCCACACGCACCGCGCTGGAGGTCGCGCTCGCGGCGCTCGAAGGCGCCCGGCACGGCCTGGCCTACGCGTCGGGGATGGCGGCCAGTGACGTCCTGCTGCGGGCGACCCTGCGTCCCGGCGACCACCTCGTGCTCGGCAACGACGCGTACGGCGGCACGTTCCGGCTGATCGACAAGGTGCTCAGCCTGTGGGGTGTCGAGCATACGGTCGCCGACCTGGGGAACATCGCCGAAGTCCGCGCCGCGATCCGGCCGGAGACGAAGCTGATCTGGTGCGAGTCGCCGACGAACCCGATGCTGGGGATCGCCGACATCGCCGCGCTGGCCGAAGTCGCGCACGGCGCCGGCGCCCGACTGGTCGTCGACAACACCTTCGCCACCCCGTACCTGCAGAACCCGCTTTCGCTGGGTGCCGACGTCGTCCTGCACTCGACGACCAAGTACCTCGGCGGGCACTCCGACGTCGTCGGCGGCGCGATCCTGACCAACGAGGACGAACTGCGCGAGCAGCTGTTCTATCTGCGCAACGCGGCGGGTGCGGTACCCGGCCCGTTCGACGCGTGGCTGACGCTGCGCGGGATCAAGACGCTCGCGCTGCGTATGGAGCGGCACAGCGACAACGCCGAACTGATCGCCCGGATGCTGCTGAAGCACCCGAAGGTCGAGCACGTCTACTACCCGGGTCTGCCGGAGCACCCCGGCCACGAGGTCGCCTCGAAGCAGATGCGGCGTTTCGGCGGGATGATCTCGTTCACCCACGTCGACGGTGAGCAGGCCGCGCTCGACGTCGCGTCGAAGACGAAGCTGTTCATCCTCGCCGAGTCGCTGGGCGGGATCGAATCGCTCATCGAGCATCCGGGCCGGATGACCCACGCGAGCACCGTCGGGTCCACCCTGGAGGTGCCGGACAACCTGCTGCGTCTCTCCGTCGGCATCGAGGACGGCAGCGACCTCGTCACCGATCTGGCCAAAGCACTGGGCTGACCGCCGCCTGGCCCAGAAAAGAGAGCAAGGGACCTTTGCTGCTACTTTCTTTTGGAAAGTAGCAGCAAAGGTAACATGGTAAATTCGTGGAGG
>NZ_JBFBBY010000074.1:0-39480 GCF_040682875.1 Amycolatopsis sp. NPDC051071
GCTAAACGCGCTGCTTAGCCTGCCTACGCATCGCGTTTAGCCCGCTAAAGGCGCACGGTGGGCGCCCGGGCGAAGGGGCCGGATTTCTCTCGTTACCCTGGCAGCCGTGTGTGGAATCGTGGGATACGTCGGACACCGCCCGGCCCTGGACGTCGTCATCGGCGGACTCCGGCGCATGGAGTACCGCGGCTATGACTCGGCGGGCGTCGCCGTCCTCGACGGCTCGGGCGCGCTGAACGTCGAGCGCAAGGCAGGCCGTCTGGCCAACCTGGAGACCCAGCTCGACACCGTCGGCAGGGACGCCTTCACCGGCACCGCCGGGATGGGCCACACCCGCTGGGCCACTCACGGCGCCCCGGTCGACCGCAACTCACACCCGCACCGCGACGCCTCTCAGCGCGTCGCCGTCGTGCACAACGGCATCATCGAGAACTTCGCCGCCCTGCGCGGCGAGCTCGAGGCCGACGGCGTCGAGATGGCGAGTGACACCGACTCCGAGACCGCCGCGCACCTCATCGCCCGCGCCTACACCGAGGGCGACACGAAGGGCGACTTCCCGGCCAGTGTCGCCTCGGTCTGCCGCCGCCTCGAAGGCGCGTTCACCCTGGTCGTGACCATCGCCGACCAGCCGGACACCATCGTCGCCGCCCGCCGCTCTTCGCCGCTGGTCGTCGGCGTGGGCGAGGGCGAGCACTTCGTCGCTTCCGACGTCGCCGCGTTCATCGAGCACACCCGCGAGGCCGTCGAGCTCGGCCAGGACCAGCTCGTCGTGATCACCCGCGAGGGTTACGAGGTCACCGACTTCCACGGCGACGCCGCCCAGGCCAAGCCGTTCACCGTCGACTGGGACCTTTCGGCCGCGGAAAAGGGTGGCCACGAGTACTTCATGCTCAAGGAGATCGAGGAACAGCCCGAGGCGCTGGCGAACACGCTGCGCGGCCACTTCGACGGCGGCCGGATCATCCTCGACGAGCAGCGCATCTCCGACCAGGATCTGCGTGACGTCGACAAGGTCTTCGTCGTCGCCTGCGGTTCCGCGTACCACTCGGGCCTGGTCGCCAAGTACGCCATCGAGCACTGGTGCCGTCTCCCGGTCGAGGTCGAGCTGGCCAGCGAGTTCCGCTACCGCGACCCGGTACTCGACCGTGCGACGCTGGTCGTCGCCGTCTCGCAGTCGGGCGAAACCGCGGACACGCTTGAGGCCGTCCGTCACGCGCGCGAGCAGAAGGCACGCGTCTTGGCCGTCTGCAACACCAACGGCGCGCAGATCCCGCGTGAGTCGGACGCCGTCCTCTACACGCATGCCGGTCCGGAGATCGGTGTCGCCTCGACAAAGGCGTTCCTCGCCCAGATCGCGGCCAACTACCTGGTCGGCCTGGCCCTGGCGCAGGCGCGCGGCACGAAGTACCCGGACGAAGTCGCTCGCGAGTTCGCCGAACTCGAGGCCATGCCCGCCGCGGTGCAGAAGGTCCTGTCCACTGTGGACCAGGTTCGCGACCTCGGCCGCCGGATCGCCGACTCGAAGGCGGTGCTGTTCCTCGGCCGTCACGTCGGTTTCCCGGTCGCACTCGAAGGCGCGCTGAAGCTCAAGGAACTGGCGTACATGCACGCCGAGGGCTTCGCGGCGGGCGAGCTCAAGCACGGTCCGATCGCGCTGATCGAAGAAGGCCTGCCGGTCGTCGTGGTGATGCCGTCGCCGAAGGGACGCGCGGTGCTGCACTCGAAGCTGGTGTCGAACATCAGCGAGATCCAGGCGCGCGGTGCCCGCACGATCGTGATCGCGGAGGAGGGCGACGAGACCGTCCGCCCGTTCGCCGACGAGCTGATCGAGATCCCGGCCGTGCCGACACTGCTGCAGCCGCTGGTTTCGACCGTGCCGCTGCAGGTGCTCGCCGCCGAGATCGCCCGTACGCGCGGGTACGACGTCGACAAGCCGCGTAACCTGGCGAAGTCGGTCACCGTCGAGTAAGGACCGGAGGCGTCGTGCAGGGAATCTGGACCACGGAACGGATTCGCGCGGCGGAGGGCCGGTTGCTCGCCGTCACTCCCGACGGCGAACTCATGCGGCGCGCGGCCTTCGGGCTTTCCGTGCACGCCGCCGAGATGCTGGCCGAACACGCGGGCTCGGTGTCCGGGCGGCGGGTGACACTGCTCGTCGGGTCGGGTAACAACGGTGGTGACGCCTTGTGGGCGGGGGCGTTCCTGCGCCGCCGCAATGTGGCCGTCACGGCGATCCTGCTGAAGCCCGAACGCGCTCATGGCCCTGGTTTGGCCGCCTTCAAGCGATCCGGTGGCCGGGTGGTGTCCGTCGAGGACGGTCCACAGTGGATTCGCCAGGCCGACCTCATTCTTGACGGGATCGTCGGGATTTCGGCGCGCGGGCCCTTGCGACCCGACGCCGCCGCGCTGCTGGAGCACGTGAGTGCGCCGGTGCTGGCCGTCGATCTGCCGAGTGGGGTGGATCCGGACACCGGCGCCGTCGACGGTCCCGCGGTCGTGGCCGATCGCACGGTCACCTTCGGCGCGCTCAAACCCGTGCACGCGCTCGCGCCCGCTTCGTGCGGCGAGGTCGCTTTAGTCGACATCGGGTTGCGGCCCGAACTCGGTGAGCCCGATCTGGAGCGGCTCGACACAGCCGACGTCGCCGCGGCTTGGCCGATTCCTGGTCCTTCTGACGACAAGTACAGCCAAGGCGTGGTCGGCGTGGCCGCGGGATCCGCGACGTACCCGGGTGCGGCCGTGCTGGCGGCCGGCGCGGCGGTGAAGGCGACGTCCGGGCTGGTGCGGTACGCCGGGCATGCCGCGGACGTGGTGCGTGGGCGGTGGCCCGAGGTCATCGCGACCGGGTCGGTGACCGATGCCGGCCGGGTGCAGGCGTGGGTGGTCGGGCCGGGGATCGGGACCGGGCACGAGGGCCGGGACGTGCTGCGGTTCGTGCTCGGGCGGGGTGTGCCGGTGTGCGCGGACGCCGACGCGACGACGATCATCGCGCACTCGCCCGACGTGCTCGACGCGCGGGATCCGGACACGCCGCTCGTGCTGACCCCGCACGCGGGGGAGTTCGAGCGGTTGATGGGGTCGCAGCCGGGGGCGGACCGGGTGGCGGCGGCGCGGTCGGCCGCGCGGAAGTACGACGCCGTCGTGCTTCTGAAGGGGCACTGCACGGTGGTCGCGGCGCCGGACGGGCGCGCGCTGGTGAACACGCCGCGTGGGTCGTGGCTCGCGACGGCGGGTTCGGGGGACGTGCTGTCCGGTCTGGTGGGTGCGTTGCTCGCCGCCGGGCTCGATCCGTGGCTCGCCGCGGCCGCCGCCGCCCACGTCCACTCGCTCGCCGGGGCCCTGGCCGCCGACGGGGCGCCCACCTCGGCGTCCGGCATCCTCGACGCCGTCCGCGATGCCATCCGGTCGGTCCGCTCCCTCGCCTCCTGACCAGGGCGCTGACGTGCGTTTAGCCCCCTAAGTGCGCTCTGATGGCACCCGCCCGCAGAGTGCACTTAGGGGGCTAAACGCACACCGGGGGCGCTGGGGGTGAGGTGGAGGGAAATAGGAGAGTTATCGAGTTACGTGTTAATTCCGGGCGAATAATCTGGTAAGAAGCAGGTGTGAGCGCCGACACCCACCCCGCCGAGACCGCGAAGGTCCTGGTCGTGAACGGTGTCGCCCATGTCTAAGACCAGGCCATCGGACGCCGCCGTCGAGCACCGGCGCCAGGAGATCCTCGACCACGTCATCGCCACCGGCGACGTCCGGATCGACGACCTCACCGCGCGGTTCGGCGTCAGCCTGATGACGATGCACCGCGACCTCGACGACCTCGCCGAGCGCCGTCTCCTCCGCAAACTCCGCGGCAAGGTCGAGGCCTACCCGGCGACGACCATGGAGTCGGCCGCCCGCTTCCGCGACACCTTCAACCAGGCCGCGAAGGACGCACTCGGCGAGGCCGCCGCGGCACACGTCCGCGCCGGCCAGACGGTCTTCGTCGACGACTCGACGACGCTCTTCCCGCTCGTCCGCCGCCTCGGCGCGATCGAGGACCTGACCGTCCTCACGAACTCGCTCGAAGCCGTGCGCATCCTCGGCCCGGCGAAGGGCGTCGAGGTCGTTCTCGCCGGCGGCCGCTACCACCACGAGTACGACTCGTGCGCCGGTCCGGAAGTCCTCGCGTTCCTCGAGCGCACGCACGCCGACATCGCCTTCGTCTCGGCCGCCGCGGTCGCCGTCGGCCGCCTGTTCCACCCGGTCCAGGACTACGCCGCGCTCAAGCAGGCGGCGATCCGCACCGCGAGCCGCAACGTCCTGGTCGTCGACAGCTCCAAATTCGGCCGCACCGCCACCTTCGCGCACGGCGACATCGGCGACTACGACCTGCTGATCACCGACGAAGAGGCTCCGACCGAGGAAATCGAGGCCACGCTCAACGCGGGAACGGCCATCGAGCAGGTCGAATGCGACCCGGAAGGGCCGGAATATGAAATCTGACCTAGTCGCCGGAATCGACTCGTCGACCCAGTCGACGAAGGTTGTCGTCTGCGATGCGGCCACCGGCGAAATCGTCCGCACCGGCCGCGCTTCGCATCCCGACGGCACCGAAGTCGCGCCTTCGGTCTGGTGGGACGCGTTCCGGGAGGCCACGAACGGCCTGCTCGACGGAGTCGGCGCGATCGGCATCGGCGGTCAGCAGCACGGCATGGTCACCCTCGACGGTACGGACGAGGTCGTCCGGCCCGCGTTGCTGTGGAACGACACCCGGTCCGCGAAGGCCGCCGAAGACCTCGGCGCCGAACTCGGCCCCGAGAACTGGGCGAAAGCCGTCGGCTCGCTCCCGGTCGCCAGCTTCACCGTCACGAAACTGCGGTGGATGGCGGAAAACGAGCCCGAGCTGGCCGATCGCGTCGCCCGCGTGCTGCTGCCACACGATTGGCTGATCTGGCGGCTGCTGGGCGACGGCGCCGAGCCGGTCACCGATCGCGGCGACGCGTCCGGCACCGGGTACTTCTCGCCCGCCACCGGCACTTACCGCCAAGATCTCCTCGCGCACGCTTTCGGCGGACGCACTCCCGGACTCCCCAAGGTCATCGGCCCGGCCGAAGCCGCGGGCCACACGAGCGACGGCATCCTGGTCTCGGCCGGGACCGGCGACAACATGGCCGCCGCGCTCGGTCTCGAACTGGCCCCCGGCGACGTCGTCGTCTCGCTCGGTACCAGCGGCACCGTCTTCGGCGTCTCCGAGACCGCGAGCGCCGACCCCTCCGGCATCGTCGCCGGATTCGCCGACGCCACCGGCCGCTTCCTTCCGCTGGCCTGCACCCTCAACGCCGCCCGCGTGCTCACCGCGACGTCCGCGATGCTCGGCGTCGAACTCGGTGAGTTCGACAAGCTGGCGCTCACCGCCGGGCCCGGCTCCGGCGGCCTCACCTTCCTGCCCTACCTCGACGGCGAGCGGACGCCGAACCTCCCGGACGCCACGGGCGCGCTCTTTGGTCTGACCAGGGCGAACATGACGTCCGAGAACCTCGCCCGCGCCGCCGTCGAAGGTATGTTGTGCGGCCTCGCCGCCGGGCTCGACGCCCTGCGCGAGCAGGGACTCGAGGTCCGCCGGGTGCTCCTGATCGGTGGCGGCGCGCGGTCGGCCGCCGTCCGCGTGGTCGCGCCGATCGTGTTCGGCGTGCCCGTCGTCATCCCCGAAGTCGCCGAGTACGTCGCGGTCGGCGCCGCGCGTCAGGCGGCCTGGGCCCTCGCTTCCAGCACGGAACCTCCCCGCTGGCAAGAAGACCACAGCACCACCCTGCTCGAACCGACCGAGGCGGACCGCGCCGAGGGACACCGGATCCAGCAACGGCATCTCGAAGCCCGCGAACTCGGGCACGGCATTTCCGCGAAACCGAAAGAGGACTGAACCGATGGCCACGATCACCTACGACAAGGCGACCCGGCGCTACGCCGGTTCCGAGCGGCCCGCCGTGGACGCACTCGACCTCGAGATCGCCGACGGCGAGTTCCTCGTGCTGGTAGGGCCTTCCGGCTGTGGCAAGTCCACCAGCCTGCGGATGCTCGCCGGCCTCGAAGACATCGACGAAGGCGCCGTCTGGATCGGCGACCGCGACGTCACGCAGCTGCCGCCGCGCGCCCGCGACATCGCGATGGTGTTCCAGAACTACGCGCTGTACCCGCATATGACCGTCGGTCAGAACATGGGCTTCGCGCTGAAGATCGCGGGCCGCCCGGCGTCGGAGATCAAGCAGAAGGTGCTCGACGCGGCCAAGCTGCTCGACATCGAGCAGTACCTCGACCGCAAGCCGAAGGCGCTTTCCGGTGGTCAGCGCCAGCGTGTCGCGATGGGACGCGCCATCGTGCGCGAGCCGCAGGTCTTCCTGATGGACGAACCGCTGTCGAACCTCGACGCGAAGCTGCGTGTCTCCACGCGTACGCAGATCGCCGCACTGCAGCGCCGCCTCGGCGTCACCACTGTGTACGTCACGCACGACCAGGTCGAGGCCATGACGATGGGCGACCGGGTCGCGGTCCTCTCGGACGGCCTCCTGCAGCAGTGCGACACCCCGCGTGCGCTGTACGACCGGCCCGCGAACGCTTTCGTCGCCGGGTTCATCGGCTCGCCCGCGATGAACCTCGTCACCGCGAAGCTCACCGAAGACGGTGCCGAACTCGGTGGGGCGCGTGTGCCGCTGCCCCGCGAGATCCTCGCCAAGGCCGACGGCGACACCGTCACCCTCGGCTTCCGTCCCGAGTCGCTTGAGGTGACCTCCACCGAAGACGGCACCCTGCCGATCAAGGTCGACCTCGTCGAGGAACTCGGCTCGGACGCGTACGTCTACGGCAAGCTCGCCGAGACCGACGCCGAGGGCACGAAGTCGAACGTCGTCACCCGGGTGGACCCGCGCACACCGCCGACCATGGGCGACACCCTGCACCTGCGAATCCGTCCCGACGAGCTGCACGTGTTCTCCGCCACCACCGGGGCGCGCCTGTCCTGAGCCCGGTCCGTGGGAAACTGACGGTCGTTATGACCGCCAGTTTCCCGCGTGCCGAGGTCGTCATCGACCTGTCCGCCATCCGGCACAACGTCGCCCTGCTCGCTTCCCGCGCCGACGGTGCCGAGACAATGGCCGTGGTCAAGGCCGACGGCTACGGCCACGGTGCGCTCGAAGTCGGGCGTGCCGCCGTCGAGGCCGGGGCCACCTGGCTGGGCACCTGCTCGCTCGGCGAGGCGCTCGCGCTGCGCCGAGCCGGGATCGGGGTCCGGCTCTTCAGCTGGCTCGACACCCCCGATGTCGACTTCGCGGCCGCTGTCGCCGAAGACATCGACGTCGCCGTCAGCTCCCTCGACGAACTCGCCCGGGTCGCCGCCGGCGCACGGCGAGCACGCGCGTTCAGCGGGCTAAACGCGCTCTGCCGGGTGCACCTGAAGATCGACACCGGACTGTCCCGAAATGGCTGTCCACCTGCGGAGTGGCCGGCGCTCGTGAAGGCAGCGGCGGCGGAGCCGCTCGTCGAGGTCGTCGCGATCTGGTCGCACCTCGCCTGTGCCGACGAGCCGGGTCACCCGTCCATCGACGCGCAGGCGAAGCGGTTCGGCGAGGCCTACGACCTCGCCCGCGCGGCCGGGCTGAACCCGATGCGGCACCTCGCGAACTCCGCCGCCGTGCTGACCTTGCCGGACCTCCACTTCGACGTCGTCCGCCCGGGGATCGCGATCTACGGCCTGAACCCGGTGCCCGTCGCCGAAGACCTGCGCCCCGCGATGACCTTCAAGTCGTCGGTGGTGCTCACGAAACGGATCGCCGCCGGTGAGTCCGTGTCCTATGGCCACACTTGGACCGCCGAGCGCGCCACCACCCTCGCGCTCGTTCCGGTCGGATACGCCGATGGTGTGCCACGGACCCTCTCGGGACGGATGGACGTCTGGCTCGCCGGACGTCGCCGTCCCGTGGTCGGCCGCGTCTGCATGGATCAGCTGATCGTCGACTGCGAAGACGACGAACCGGCCGTCGGCAGCGAGGTGGTCCTCTTCGGCCAAGGCACGTTCGGCGAGCCCACGGCCCGGGAATGGGCTGACAAGCTGGGGACCATCGACTACGAGATCGTGACTTCGATGTACCGCCCGCGGATCCACCGGACGTATCTGGAGGCAGGCTCGTGACACCTTCACGACGACTGCTGGCCATCGTCGGCGGGGTCGGGGCGGTGGCCACCGGCACCGCCGCCGCGATCGCCGTCGCCGCACAGCAGCGGCGGCAGAGTGAGGATCCGTTCGTGGACGAGCCGTTGGGGGATCTTGAACCGGACCGGGTTTCGACAGTCGCGGCGGAGGACGGCACGCCGCTTTCGGTCGAAGAGATCGACCCGGCCGATGGGGGCGAACCGGAGCTGACCGTCGTCGGCGTGCACGGGTTCGCGTTGTCGAAGCGCTGCTGGCACTTTCAGCGGCGAGACCTCGCTTCGCTGAAGCTGCCGAGGGTGAGGCAGGTCTACTACGACCACCGCGGGCACGGGCTGTCCGGCGCTGCCTCCGACAAGACGAGCACCATCGAACAGCTGGCCCGGGATCTCGACATGGTCCTGCGTTCGGTGGTGCCGGAGGGGCCCGTCGTGCTGATGGGGCACTCGATGGGCGGCATGGTGATCATGGAGCTCGCGTCGGAGCATCCTGAGCTGTTCGAAGACCGCGTTGGTGGTGTCGCGTTCATCGCGACCGCCGCGGGTGAGGTCGGCGCTCGGGGACTGCCGCGGTCACTGCTTTCGAAGTACAACCCGCTCACGCGGGGTGTCGGCGGGCTGGCGGGCTGGCAGCCGGGGCTGGTCGAATTCGTGCGCGCGGCCGGTGGACAGCTGACCCGGCAGGCCGTGCGGCGGCTGGCTTTCGGCAGCCGCGACGTGTCGCCGCGGCTCGTCGACTTCATGCTGGAAATGCTCGAAGTGACGCCGGTGCGCGGGCTCGTCAACTTCGTCGACACGCTGGGCAGCCACAACCGGTACGCCGCGCTCGCCGGGCTGAAGCACGCGCACGTGCTGGTCATCGGCGGGGATTCGGACCGGTTCACGCCGATCGCGCACGCCGAGCGGATCGCGGCGGAACTGCCGGACGCGGAGCTGGTGCGCGTGCGCGGCGCGGGGCACATGGTGCAGCTGGAACAACCCGAACTGGTGAACAGTCACCTGATCGACTTGGTACAACGGTGCACGGGCACCGATGGTGAAACTCTTGACCGGCGGACCTGGTGGTGGCAGCGCTGATGAACTTCGCTTTCCCGACTCCCGACTCGACGCTTGCCTTCGGGCGCGCGCTCGGGCGTTCGCTGCGCGCGGGCGACCTGGTGCTGCTCGCCGGGCCGCTCGGGGCGGGCAAGACAACGCTGACCCGCGGGATCGCGGACGGCCTCGGCGTCGGCGGACGGGTCAGCTCGCCGACGTTCGTGATCGCCCGGGTGCATCCGGCGGGTGAGGCCGGGGTCGCGCTCGTGCATGTCGACGCGTATCGGCTCGGCGGGGATCTCTCGCAGCTCGACGACCTCGACCTCGACACTGAACTGGAGCGGTCCGCCCTGGTCGTCGAGTGGGGTGAAGGCGTGGCGGAGCGGCTGTCCGACGACTACCTCGTCGTCCGGCTGGACCGCCGCGAGGACGATGTCCGCGTGGTCACCCTGGAGCCACACGGCACCTGGACCTCCCGGACACCTGACCTGCGTTTAGCCCCCTAATCGCGCTCTGTGCGCTGGCGGCCCGACGTGCGTTTAGCCCCCTAATCGCGCTCTGGCGGGCGTGACTATCGGCGGGATCGGGCGGGTAGGAGGGAGCGCGTTTAGCCCGCTAAACGCACTCCGGCGGCAGGTGGGCGCCCACGGCACCAGAGCGCGTTTAGCCCGCTAAACGCGCGCCGGGGCGCTGGTCGTAGGCTGGGTAACCGTGCTGGTACTGGCCATCGACACCTCGACCCCGGCGGTCACCGCGGGCCTCGTCGCCCTCGACGGTGACGTGCTCGAATCCCGCGGCGACCGCGTCACGGTCGACCCGCGCGCGCACGGCGAGCTGATCACGCCCCACGCCCTCGAAGCCGTCAAGGCCGCGGGCGTCACGCTCCGCGACCTCGACGCGATCGTTTGCGGCGTCGGCCCCGGCCCCTTCACCGGCCTTCGCGCCGGCATGGCCACCGCGGCGTCGCTCGCCCACGCCCTCGGCATCCCCGCCCACCCGGTCTGCGGCCTCGACGCGATCGCCGCCGACGTCGTCCCCGGCGAAGCGCCCTTCCTCGTCCTCACCGACGCCCGGCGCCGCGAGGTCTACTGGGCCGCGTACGCCGCCGACGGTTCTCGCACCGACGGCCCGCACGTCCAGCGCCCGGCCGAACTCGAGACCACCATCAAGGTCGCGGCGGGCGACGGCGCCCTCCTCTACGCGGACGCCCTCGGCGTCCAGCCGATCGAGCCACGCTTCCCGTCACCCCTCGGGCTGGTCAAGGCCGCCCGCGAAGTACTCCAAAGCGGTAGCGAGCCCGCGCCCCTCACCCCGCTCTACCTCCGCCGCCCCGACGCCGTCGAACCGGCCGCGCGCAAGAAGGTGACCACGCCGTGAGGTTGGAACCCTTACGCCGCAAGGATATCCCTCGCTGTGTCGAGATAGAGAAGGTCCTCTTCCCCGAGGATTCCCCGTGGAGCGCCCACGCCTTCCACGCCGAACTCGACGCCGGCGGCCACTACCTCATCGCACGTCCGGATGACCGTGACGAGGTCATCGGCTACGCCGGGCTCGCCGTCGTCGGCCGCCGCGGCGACTACGAGGCGAGCATTCACACGATCGGCGTCGACCCGGGCCGTCAGCGCAAGGGTGTCGGCACCGCGCTGCTGACGGCGCTGCTCGCTCGCGCGGACGAACTCGACGCTCCGGTCTTCCTCGAAGTCCGCACCGACAACGACGCGGCGATCACGCTCTACGAGCGGCACGGTTTCAAACGCGTCGGCCTCCGGAAGCGCTACTACCAGCCTTCCGGCGCCGACGCCTACACGATGGCCCGCCCGCGGGCCCAGGTCCGAGACGAGGTGGCGGGCTGATGCCGCGCATCATCATGGGCATCGAGAGTTCGTGCGACGAGACCGGCGTCGGCCTCGTCCGCCTGCACGACGACGACACGGTCGAACTCCTTGCCGACGAGGTCGCCTCCAGCGTCGACCAGCACGCCCGCTTCGGCGGCGTCGTCCCCGAAGTCGCCAGCCGCGCGCATCTGGAGGCGATGGTCCCCACGGTCGAACGTGCCTTCGCCAAGGCCGGGCTGAAACTGTCCGATGTGGACGCCATCGCGGTCACCGCCGGACCCGGTCTCGCCGGCGCGCTGCTGGTCGGCGTCGCCGCGGCCAAGGCGTACGCCGCCGCGCTGGACATCCCGCTCTACGGCGTCAACCATTTGGCCGGTCACATCGCGGTCGACACACTGCAGCACGGACCCTTGCCCGAGCGCTGCCTCGCCCTGCTTGTTTCCGGCGGGCACACGCAATTGCTTCTGGTGGACGACATCGCGTCCGAGATCACCGAGCTCGGGTCCACTGTGGATGACGCGGCGGGCGAGGCCTACGACAAGGTCGCCCGCGTCCTCGGCCTGCCCTACCCGGGCGGCCCGCCCATCGACAAGGCCGCCAAGAACGGCGACGGCAAGGCCATCGCGTTCCCCCGCGGTATGACCGGGCCCCGCGACGCCAAGTTCGACTTTTCCTTCTCCGGCTTGAAAACCGCTGTCGCCCGCTGGGTCGAGGGCGCCGAGCGTCGCGGCGAGGAAATTCCCGTCGACGACGTCGCCGCGTCGTTCCAGGAGGCCGTCGCCGACGTCCTCACCGCGAAGGCGATCCGCGCCGCCAAGGAGCACGGAATCGGCACACTGGTGATTTCCGGTGGCGTGGCGGCGAATTCGCGACTGTCCGAGCTCGCCGCCGAACGCTGCGCGGAGGCCGGGATCGAGCTGCGGGTCCCGCGTCCGCGTCTCTGCACGGACAACGGCGCGATGATCGCGGCCCTCGGCGCGCACGTGGTCGCGGCCGGACGTCCGGCGGCATCACTCGACTTCTCCGCGAATCCCGCGCTGCCGGTGCGGATCGTTTCGATCTAACACGACTCGGCAGCGGCTCGCGGTGCCATGGTGAGGTTGAAAAGTTCTTCCAGTGCCGCTACCGTCAACGTGGCCGCATTGCCGTCACCGTAAGGGTTTCCGGTATGCGTCGGATGGAGTTCGCCGCGCAGGATCTTCGCGGCGGTGTCGGCGATGAGGGCGGTGTCCGTCCCGACCAGCCAGGCGCACCCAGCCTCGACGGCCTCGCGTCGCTCGGTGACTTCGCGAAGAACAAGAACGGGTGTGCCGAAGGTCGGCGCTTCTTCTTGGATACCACCGGAATCGGTCAGCACGAGTTCGGCGAGCCGTAGCGCGCGCACGAGATCGGGGTATTCGAGCGGTTCGGTGATCGTCACCCGTGGCGTCCCGCCGAGCGCGGTCACGACTTGCTCCCGCACCGCGGGATTCGGATGCACGGGGAACAGCACCTGGACATCGCTGTGCTCGGCGACGATCAGTTCGATGGCCGCGAGCGTGCGGCTCAGCGGCTCGCCCCACGACTCGCGCCGATGCGACGTGACCAGGACGAGGCGTTCGTTCGCCTCGGCGATCTCCATCTCCAGCAACGCGAGTGCGGTGTCCCTCGCCGGGAGATCACGCTCGGCGATCGCGATCACGGCGTCGACGACGGTGTTGCCGGTGACCGCGATGCGCTGGCGCGGAACACCTTCCGTGCGCAGCGCGGCCGCGGCGAGCTGGGTCGGCGCGAGGTGCAATGCGGCGATTCGCGAGATCATCTGCCGGGTGCCTTCTTCGGGGAACGGCGCCGCGAGGTCGTGCGTGCGCAATCCCGCTTCGAGATGCACGACCGGGACACCCAGCCAGAACGCGGCGAGCGCGCCGGCCAGCCCGGTGGTCGTGTCACCCTGGACGACGACCGCCGCCGGGGCGGCCTGGCGCAGCAACCGGTCGAGTGCGGGCAGCAGCCCGGAAACCAGTTCCGCCTGCGTGCCGGTGGTCCGCGGTGGGGTGTCGAGCCAGGCGTCGACCGGCAGGCCGAACGGCAGCAGCGCCTGCTCGACCATGCCCTGATGTTGTCCACTGTGGACGACAAAGGGCCGCAGGTGCGAGTGCTCCGCCAACGCCAGTGCCAGCGGCGCGAGCTTGACCGCCTCCGGCCGGGTCCCGGCCAGCAACATCACATCCACGCGTACGCGCTCCTCATCCACGATGGTGATTGTCCCGGAAAACTTCGGTGACGGCCGCCGGCGTGCGAGGGGCCCACGCCGGCGGCCGTTCCGCGGAGGGAAGCGTCAGCTTCCCTCCTTGCCGAGCCGTTTCGTGCGGCGATAGCCGGCGATGACCGCGATGGTTCCGAGAACCAGCAAGATCAGCCCGATCGCCAGCCACCAGCCGACATCGGCCCCGGTGGCGGCGAGGGCACCCACTCCGCCGCCGGCGACGCCGACTCCGGCGCCAGGCAACTTGTACATCTGGACCTCGCTTCTCAGGAGGTGGTCGCCGGACGACGGCCGCGGGCGACCCGGATACCGACCGGAACCGCGACGGCGCCGAGCAGGCCGAGACCGATCCACAGTCCCGCGCCGGAAGCGAGCGGCACGGGCAGACCGGCCGGTCCGCAGGTGGCGGACGAGACGATCACGTCGCCGGAGCCGAGCGGGTTGAGCGCCTGGCCAAGCAGCTTCACGTGGATCGCGTTGACGGTCAGGCTGCCGTCGTTGTTCTTGATCTGCTCGTTCAGGATGATCGTCGCGACGTTGATGTCGCCAAGACCGACCTTGATCTGGGTGTTCGGTGCCGGCGTCGAGTCGACGGCGCCCGCGCTGCCGAGCTTCGCGCCGACCAGGGTGGTCGCACCCAGCACGCCCTTCTGGGTCGCGTTGCAGGTGGCTTCGACGACCTTGACGCTGACGTCGCCGAGAGCGCCCTTCAACAGCGGCAAGCCGACGTCGGCGGTGCTGGCTTTGGCCGTCACGGCACCGGAGTTGTCGTCGCGTTTGGCCTCGGTGTTGATCGCGCCCGCGGTGAGCACACCGGTGAGGTTGGCCTTCGCGAGGCTGTTGGTGGTCGGCCCCGCGGTCTTCGCCTCGGCGAGCGGCCCGGCCTTCACCGCGTCGAGGCCGAGGAGTTTCACATCGACCTTGACGCCATACGCGGAGCCGTCACCGGGGGCCGCCGAGGCGGGCACCGCACCGGCGAGAGCCACGCTCGCCACCACAGCGGCGAGTACTCCGCCCCGTCGCAAGAGGTGCGTGTTCTTCAACTGGTCCTCCGAATTGTTGGTGGGGAGTTTTTCTCACACTGCGGCCCGCGCATTGGTGTGACCGTCGCGGACGAATCCTCAGCCGGACTGACGCGGCTCGCGGATCGTCTATCGCCGAGTGTTTCTTAAATTGCACAGAAATCTTCGAGTACCACCGGATCAGGTGGTCTTGACGCCTTTTGTCGCAGGTCGCGGACAACGTCACTCGTTCGGCCTAGCCAGTTTCTCCACGATCGTGCCGAAAGGCCTCGCGATCACGTTGTGAATGCGGACCCGGTCGAAAGAGCCGGTTCCCGCTCACTTATTCTCGTCGGTGAGGCCACTGTCCGCCTCGTCGGATCCCATCGTCCGCAGCGTCTTTCCTGAGAGGGTCACCGTGGCCGTCGCGAGCGCTCCTTTGCCTGGTTCCAGCCGGTTTCCGCTGCGTATCGCGGTACTGGCGGTCATCGCCGTCGCGGTCGGCCTGGTGCTGGCCGAACGCCTTTACCGCGTGTTCGAAGTGCAGTTCGCCGGGGCGATACTGAGGGTTATCACCACATCGGGTGTCTTTGTCGCCGGTGAACGCGAGACTGTCTACTTTGGGTTGTCCGGCAATACTCCACTCGGGTTACGAATGACGCCGGAATGCTCCTCGGCATTCATGTTGTTGCCACTGTTGCTGGTGACCGCCGTCATGTTGTCTTTCCGCCCGAGAAATGCGAAGAGGCTGTTCTCTTCGCTGGCGATTTCGGCGGCCGTTGTCATTCTTGTCAATCAGTTGAGGGTTTTGGCGATCGCGGGGCTCGTGAACTGGCTCGGCGTGGACGAAGGTTATTACTGGGGTCACACCTTGCTCGGTTCGATGGTCAGTGTCCTCGGCGGCGCGGTCGCCCTCGTCCTGTTCGTCTGGCTGGGCACCCGCAAGTCGCGTGCCGAACGCGAGGCCGCCTGATGGGTGGCGGCTCGATCAAGATCCTGCTGGCGATCACCCAGGCGTTCGCGCTCACCATGAGCGTCGCGTTCATCGTGTACGTCGTCGTGATCGTCGTGCCGTACCTGCGGCGCAAACCCGCGCCGGTCGGCGATCCCGCCGAGTACACCTGGCATTTCTTCGTGCCGTGCCGGGATGAGCAGACCGTCATCCGCGAAACGGTGCGGTATCTGCGCTCGACGTTCCGGCACGCGCACGTCTGGGTCGTCGACGACGACTCCGAGGACCGCACGGCCCGGGTGGTCCGCTCGCTTTGGCGGCGCAACGGCGGTTTCGACCCGCACCTGCACCTCGTCCCGCGGCGCCGCCCGGAAGCGCGGACCGGCAAGGGAGACGCGCTCAACGCCGCGTACCAGGCACTCAACGACTGGATGGGCCCGGACACGAGCCGGGACGACGTGGTCGTCGTGGTCGTCGACGCGGACGGCCGCCCGGCGGAGAACTGCCTCGAAGTGTGCGCCGCGGACCACCTCTTCGGCGACCGGACGATCGGTGCCGTCCAGCTCGACGTCTGGATGGGCAACGCCGACAGCCGTCCGCCGGGGAAGAACTGGTTTTCGCGCGCCTTCGGCCTGAAACTCGCGCAGATGCAGGATCTCGAGTTCCGCACGGCCATCGCGGCTATCCAGACGTCACGCGGGTTCACCGGCACGATTTCCATGGGCGGCAACGGACAGTTCACCCGGCTGTCCGCATTGGACTCGATCGCCGGGCCGGACGAACAGCCGTGGCGCGGTTCGCTGCTGGAGGACTTCGAACTCGGCGTGCATCTGCTGACAGCGGGCTGGCGCACCGGCTTCACGCCGGACTCGCATGTGAAGCAGGAGGGGCTCTACAGCCTGCGGCGGTTCCTGGTGCAGCGCACACGCTGGGGCCAGGGGACCATGCAATGCTCGCGGTATCTGCGGCGGATCTGGGATTCACCGCATGTGAGCACGCTGGGCGCGGCGGAGATGATGTACTACCTGGCGCAGCCGTGGATGCAGTTGCTCGGCTCGCTGCTGTACCCGATCCCGTTCGTGCTCCTGCTGTTCAGCACCGCCGGGGATCCGGCGCAGGTTTGGACGTGGTTCACCGACGGCGCCTGGATCCTGTTCGCGATCTACGGTTCGTTCGGGCTGCTGCCGTTCGTCGTATGGGGCCCGATCTACGAGGTGAAATGCCGGAAGAGCCTTAACCTCCTGCGTGGTTTCGGCATGGGGCTCGCCTACGCGCTGTACATCTACACGTTCTACATCACGTCGTGGCGCGCGTTGTTCCGGTTGGTGCGCGGCCGCAACGGCTGGTCGAAGACGCGACGGAACACCGAGCACGCCCCCGGGGTCAAGGTCGCTCTCGACTCCTGACCCGGGACCGGCCTCAGAACGCGGGCAGGACGCGGACGTCGTCCGCCTTCACGAACGCGACGCGGTGTCCGAACTGGATTTGCACGTAGCGCGTCTTTCCTTTGACGACAACGTGTTCGGCTGGATCGAACGTCGTCGCCGAGTAGTACTCGGAGCCGAGCAGGTTGCCGACCGAGTACCGCTGGCCCGCCGAGAACTTGTAGGGCAGCGGGATGACTTGCTGCACCGGCACGTTCGCCGGGTAGGCCTCCGGCTCGGGATACGCGCGCCCGAACACCGGAATGGTTTCCAGACCAGGCTTCGGCGTGACGACCAGGCCGAACGCCGGGCTCGTCGTGCGCTGGTCACGGAACCAGCCCTTCTGTCCGAGGTACCAGATCGCCGTCCAGCCGTCACGCCGCTCCGCGACGACGTAGCGCTGGCCGGTTTCCGCCCGGCTCCCGATGTCGGAGACGGCCATCGTGCTCGCCGAACCGTCCGGGCGCAGGCCGATGTCCTTGAGCAGCGGCGCCGAGTCGGTCGGCTCGCTGCGCAGGACGACCGAACCGGAACCCCTGACGGGGCAAGGCTTTCCGGCCGTTTCACAGCCGGTGAACGCGGGCTGGTTCGTCGCGAAGTCCGGTGTGATGGTCACCAGCGGCGAGCCGGGACGGCCGAGGCCGGACAGCGGTGCGCCCATCAGATCGAAGTAGTGCGACCAATCCCAGTAGGGCCCCGGGTCCCAGTGCATGCCCTTGATCGTCGACGGGATCGTGCCCGGCACGTTGTCGTGGCCGAGGATGTGCGCGCGGTCGAGCGGGATGTCGTACTTCCGCGCGAGGTAGCCGACGAGTTTCGCGGAGGTGCGGTACATCGCCTCCGTGTACCAAGTGCCCTTCGCGGCGAAGCCTTCGTGCTCGATGCCGACGGACTTCGCGTTGACGTACCAGTTGCCCGCGTGCCATGCGACGTCCTTGGTCGGCACGTGCTGCGCGATCTGGCCGTCGGCGGAGCGGATCGTGTAGTGCCAGCTCACGTACGTCGGGTCCCGGACCAGGTCCATCGCCGTGTCCCAGTAACCCTCGGTGTCGTGGATGATGATGTATTCGATCTTCTGGCTCTTCGGCCGGTCCGCCTTGTCGTGGTTGCCGTAGTCGTTCTTCGGCAACTCCTGGTACGGCGCCGGCACCGAAAGGCACGAGACCTTCTTCGGGCACTCGGTCTTCGGGTTGTCGGCTTGGGCGCGCGTCCTGCTCATCGGCGTCGCGGCGAGGGTGACGTTCTGGCCGTCGTCGGTCTTCCGGGCGACGCCCGCGGAGATCGTGTCGAAGACTTCGTCGGCGAAGGCCTGCGCACCCGCCGTGTCCTTCGCGCCGCTGTAGCGCGAAACGGCGCTATACCAGTCCTTGTCGCCGGTTTCGCGTTGGTACTTCGCCAGCAGAGCGGCGCCACCGCGGATGTTCTGCGTGGTGTTCGTACGCAGCGTCGTGACGTCCTGGCCGATCAGCGCGGACGCCTCGTCGATGGTCTGGAGGCCGGGCGGAGGAGTCCTCGGCGCCGGTGTCGACGGGAGTTTCGCCTGGCGCGCGTCGTCGCCACGCGGGTCCTCCCCGCCTTCGTCGTGATGCGTGCCGGCGCCCGCTTCGCGCAGGTCGGTCAGGTGCATCGGACCGTAGCCGGCGGACGTGCTCGGGGTACCGGCGTTGAAGTCCCAGCGCGACTCCAGGAACGAAACGCCGAGCAGGACGTTCTCGGGGACGCCGAACTCTTGCGCGGCGGCAGCGAAGTCCCGCTGGCGTTGCTGATCCGCCGGGGCGGCGTCGGCGGGGACGGCGGCGAGGAGGCCCGCCGCGAGGGTGAGGACCGCGAGTCCGGCGGTCCGTTTGGACCTGCGCCGGAGCGGTTCGAGGGCTGCGGGACGGAAGGGACGCGGCATGGGCGTGTACCCCCAGTGTCTAGGTCTGCTGAACAGGACCGACCCCAATGTCGGAACCTAACCAGAAACGCGCCCCCTTCGTAAGGTCCCTCCGACTTGCGTTTAGCGGGCTAATCGCGATCCGATGGCAAGGTGGGGGCATGACTGGGGTGCGGGAGCTACTGCAGGACAAGGACCACGTCTTCCTCGATTTCGACGGGCCCGTGTGCGACGTGTTCGCGAGGCTGCCGGCACGGGAGGTCGCCGACCGGCTCAAGCAGCTCGTCGGGCCAGGGCTGCCTCGTGAAGTGAGCGCCTCGGCCGATCCGTTCGACGTGCTCCGGTACGCGGCTTCGTGCGGCCCGAACGCCGCGCACGTCGTCGAGCGGCAGCTCAGCAGGCTGGAAAACGAGGCCGTCTCGCTTGTCTCGCCCGCCCCTGGCGTGCCGGAGCTGATTCGCGAGTGGGTGTCGCAGGGGTTCACGGTGACGATCGTCAGCAACAACTCCGTCGAAGCGATCCGGGCCTTCCTCACGGTGCACGAGCTCGCCGGGCACGTCCGCCGGATCAGCGCGCGGGCGATGAGCGATCCGGAGCACCTGAAGCCCCAGCCCGCGCTGCTCGATGCCGCGGTGAAGGCTCTCGGCACCTCGCCGGGGAAGTGCGTGATGGTCGGGGACTCCGCCGCGGACGTCCTTGCCGCTCGCGCCGCCGGTGTCGCTTCGGTCGCCTTCGCGACTACGCCCGCGAAGCGCAAGTCCCTCGCCGCTCTGGCCCCGGATGCTCTCGTGAGCGACCTCGCCGACCTGCGTTTAGCCCCCTAATCGCGATCCGGGGCCCGGCCCGCCCGAACCGCCGCCGACCTGCGTTTAGCGGGCTAATCGCGATCCGGCGGGTGCCCGGCCTCCTGGGTGCCGCCCAGGGCTCCGACCTGCGTTTAGCCCCCTAATCGCGCTCTGTGGGGCCGTTCACCAGGCGTGCCCGGCCAGCAGGCCCACGAAGAGCGCCATCCCGACATGGTTGTTGCCGCGACGATCCACAGTGACGGCTTGCCCTGTTGTCGAGATCCACAGCGCCCACAACGTCGGCCACAGGAACAGCAGTGCGCCGATCGGCTGGTCCGCCCGCATCAGGCGCAGGTAGACCGGTAGTTTGTCTGCTCGGGGAGCGGTGGCATCGTTCGTCCCCTCCGCTGCCCGTCCGCAGGTAACGAAGTAGGTGTGCGGCCGGGGACTTGGCTCGAAGAGGCAAGGAGCTGTGCCCGGCCAGGCACGCGCGGCCGGGAGCGATGCGGGAACCGGTGGAACAAAACGGCCGGTCAGGAGCTTGGAGACGTCATTTTCACCGGGTGAGTGGACCCTCCTTGCGAAGCTGGCACTCACATGGCTAGAGTGCTAATTGCACGGCCCGAACACGCCCCGGCACCCGCGACGGCGGGGGTGGTAGGAGCCGTAACTAATCCTGCCAACGCTTTCGACGACCGTGGAGGTCAACCCGGTGAGCGTGAACATCAAGCCGCTCGAGGACAAGATCGTTGTCCAGACGAGTGAGGCCGAGGAGACGACCGCTTCCGGCCTCGTCATCCCCGACACCGCCAAGGAGAAGCCCCAGGAGGGCAAGGTTCTGGCCGTGGGCCCGGGCCGGATCGACGACAAGGGCAACCGCGTTCCGCTGGACGTGGCTGTCGGCGACGTCGTCATCTACTCCAAGTATGGCGGCACCGAAGTGAAGTACAACGGCGAGGACTACTTGATCCTTTCCGCTCGCGACGTGCTGGCCGTCATCAACTGACGTCCGCTCTCAGCGCATGACGCCCCGGGCCCCGCATTGCCGGGGGACGGGGCGTTCGTGTTTTCCGAGCTTTAGAACTGGAAGGTAAGCGGAACAGGCTATGCCCAAGCAGATCAGTTTCGACGAGGACGCTCGTCGCGCGCTCGAGCGTGGGGTGAACAAGCTCGCCGACGCGGTCAAGGTCACCCTCGGCCCGCGCGGTCGCCACGTTGTCCTCGACAAGAAGTTCGGTGGCCCGACCATCACCCTCGACGGCGTCACCGTCGCTCGCGAGATCGAGCTCGACGACCCGTTCGAGAACCTCGGCGCCCAGCTCGCCAAGAGCGTCGCCACCAAGACCAACGACGTCGCCGGTGACGGCACCACGACGGCGACCGTGCTCGCCCAGTCGCTGGTGAAGGTCGGCCTGCGCAACGTCGCCGCCGGTGCCAACCCGACGGCCGTCGGCCGCGGCATCGAGGCCGCCGCGGAGAAGGTCATCGCGGTTCTCAAGGAGAAGGCGACCCCGGTCAAGGGCCGCGACAACATCGCCCAGGTCGGCACCGTCACCTCGCGTGACGCGGCCATCGGCGCCCTGCTCGGCGAGGCCGTCGAGCGGGTCGGCGAGGACGGCGTGATCACCATCGAGGAGTCGTCCACGCTGGCGACCGAGCTCGTGATCACCGAGGGTGTGCAGTTCGACAAGGGGTTCCTGTCGGCGCACTTCGCGACCAACCCGGAAGAGCAGAAGGCGATCCTCGAAGACGCCTTCATCCTGCTCGTCCGCGAGAAGATCTCGGCGCTGGCCGACCTGCTCCCGGTGCTGGAGAAGGTCGTCGAGGCCAAGAAGCCGCTGCTGATCGTCGCCGAGGACGTCGACGGCGAAGCGCTTTCGACCCTCGTGGTGAACTCGCTGCGCAAGACGATCGTCGCCGTCGCGGTCAAGGCGCCGTTCTTCGGTGACCGCCGCAAGGCGTTCCTGGACGACCTCGCGGTCGTCACCGGTGGCGAGGTCATCTCGGCCGAGATCGGGCACAAGCTGTCCGAGACCACGCTCGCCCAGCTGGGCGGCGCGCGCCGGATCGTCGTCACCAAGGACGACACCACGCTCGTCGACGGTGCCGGCACCAAGGACGACATCACCGCGCGGATCTCGCAGATCCGCAAGGAGATCGAGAACACCGACTCCGACTGGGACCGCGAGAAGCTGCAGGAGCGGCTCGCGAAGCTGGGCGGCGGTGTCGCGGTGATCAAGGTCGGCGCGGCCACCGAGACCGAGCTCAACGAGCGCAAGCACCGCATCGAGGACGCTGTGGCGGCGACCAAGGCGGCCGTCGAGGAGGGCATCCTGCCCGGCGGTGGCTCGGCGCTGGTCCACGCGGTCAAGGAGCTCGAAGACGGTCTCGGCCTCGAGGGCGACGAAGCGACCGGTGTCCGCATCGTACGTGACGCGCTGTCCGCCCCGCTGTTCTGGATCGCGACCAACGCGGGCCACGAGGGCGCTGTCATCGTCAACAAGGTGCGGGAGCAGAGCTGGGGGCACGGTTTCAACGCCGCCACCGGCGAGCTGACCGACCTGCTGGCCGCCGGCATCGTCGACCCGGTCAAGGTGACCCGGTCCGCGGTGGCGAACGCCGCGTCCATCGCCCGGCTCGTGCTGACGACGGAGAGCTCCATCGTCGAGAAGCCGGTCGACGAGGAGCCCGCCGCGGGCGGTCACGGCCACGCGCACTAGCTCCACCCGTTCCACCCCGAAGCGGGGCGGTACTCCACTCGGAGTGCCGCCCCGCTTCTTTGGTCCCGGGGCCCTCCGACGTGCGTTTAGCCCCCTAATCGCGCTCCGGCGGGAGCGGCGTCACCGGCTGCGCTGACGTGCGTTTAGCGGGCTAATCGCGCTCCGGGCCCCGGAGCGGGCGAAGGGGGCAGGGGCCGGGAGACGCGGCAGGGCGGCACCCCACCCGGATGCCGCCCTGCCGCGTTGCCGAACCCGCCTGATCAGCCGTTCGACATGCTCAATGTGCGCTTGTCAGCCTTGATGATGTGCTCGCGTTCCGACTCCGACAGCCCGCCCCAGATCCCGTATGGCTCGTGCACGGCGAGCGCGTGGTTCCGGCACATGGCCAGTACCGGGCAGGCCAGGCATACGGCTTTGGCCCGCGCCTCGCGGCGGGCTCTCGCCGGCCCGCGTTCGCCGTCAGGGTGAAAGAAGGACGCGCTGTCCATGCCTCGGCACGACCCCTCCAGCTGCCAGTCCCATACGTCGGCGTTGGGTCCCGGGAGCCTGCGTGTGTCTGCCATCCTGACCGCCTCCGTCATCCGGTCGAAGCGTTTAACCTGCTCTGCTGCGCTGCGGCTACTCCATTCGATGCAACGGCGGTAACGTTAGAAGCGCGCCAATACTTGTTCAAGAGATTCGGGATGATTCAGCCGTTAGGCATCCCCCGGATGTGTGAGCACTACTTTCGGCTCCGGTTGCCGCCATCCCGCCCTGCCTGGATATTGGGACGAGTGGGATCTCGGATCAGCAGTGAAGAACCCACCCTGCCGGTGGCCTCGGTCGCTCGCCGGCTCGGGGTCGCCCCGTCCACCCTGCGAACCTGGGACCGCAGGTACGGCGTAGGACCGAGTCGCCACACCAACGGCCGCCACCGCCGCTACGGCAGTTCCGACATCGGCCGCCTGGAACTGATGCAACGAGCGTTGCTTCGCGGCGCTTCGACGGCCGAAGCGGCGAAGTACGCGCTTGAGCAGATGCCGCGGGCCGCGCCGGAACATCCGGAAACCTCCGTCGTCCAAGTGGAGGAACGGGCGGCCGCGCCGCCGCCGGAGGATCACGACGTCCCGTCCCGTCTCGCCAGACGGCTGAGCACGGCCGCGCTCGCGATGGACTTCGGCGCGGTTCAGCGGATGCTGGCCGACACGATCCGCGAACTCGGTGTCCTGTCCGCTTGGACAGGTGTCCTGTCGCCGGTCCTGACCGCGCTCGGTGCCCGCTGGCGCGGGGTCAGCGCGGGTGCCGAGGTCGAGTATCTGCTCGCGGAGTGCGTGTACGCCGCTCTCATCCGCGCGACGCCGGTGCTTCGCGAGCCGCGCAACCAGCGGCCGGTCCTGCTGACCTGCGTCCCGGACGAACGCGACAACCTGCCGATGTACGCGCTCGCCGCGGCGCTCGCCGGCCGCCGGATCGGGACCCAGCTGTTCGGCGCGTCCCTGCCGGCCGAGGTGCTGGCGGTCACCGTCCGCCGCAGTGTCCCGGCCGCGGTGGTGCTCTGGTCGGGACGACAGGCGACCGCGGACCCGCGCCTGTTCGCCAGGGTCTCCCGCGGCCGTCAGCGCAGCAGGCTGTTCGCCTGCGGTCCCGGCTGGGATCCCGCGACGCTCCCGGACAAGATCGAACTGCTCGGCGAACTCACGACGGCCGCCGATCGGATCGAGCATGTTCTTGTCGGTGCGAGGCGATAGAAAGGACGCATGGAAGCGTCCCTGCGGTCCGCGGCGTTCGGCGACGGCGTACCCCCGCCGTCACCCTTCGCGGTGCCCGCGTCGCCTCGCGGGCGGCTGCTCGCCGCGATCGGCCTCGGCGCCCGCGGCCGGTACGCGGCGGCGGCCACCCTGCTGAACGGTTTGCGCGCGAGCAAGGATCCGGTGCTCGCGTCCTTGGCCGCGAGCACGCTGGCGTCGCACCGGCGGCAGCTGGGCGGGCACGCGGCGGCGCTCGTCCTCGACGGTGAGGCGCTCGTGCTGGCGAGCACGGCGACGCGAGACGAACCCGATCCCGACGGCCTGGACGCCGAAGGGGCGCGAGCGGACGCCCTGCTCGGCCTCGCGGCGGACAACCTTGGCCGCGGCAGGCTCACGGCCGCACGGCGGCTGGTGGCACTTGCGAAGCCGCACACCGGCGACTGGCGCACCCGCACCAGGTCCGGTTGGGTGAGCGCGGAAATCGAACTGGCAAGTAACATTTCCGAGGCGGGGATCGCGCCAGCGGAAATGGCGCTGGAAACGGCGCTCGGCAGGGGCGCCCGCCGTCATGTCGTCAAATCACAACTTGTACTTGGCGTGACGGTGGCGAATGGTGGTTCCGCTGAGCGGGAACGGGCGAAGTCGCTGGTCGGAAGCGCGCGCGAAACCGCCGAGAAATACGAATTCAATTCACTTCTCTGGGTGGCGTGCCTGCTCGCGGCGGACCTCGGGGCAGGACACGCCGATGAGTATCGATTCAGAAGTGCCGAACTGTTGCACGCAGTGTTACGGCACGCAGATCCTTGCGGGAGGTGGCTCGCCCGGGAATCTCCGTGGGTCCCGCTCTGATGGCGTCTAGCCTGTTGGAGGGCCCATTCCGGCAACCGGGCTAAGAACTTTCAAAAAAAGCCACCGGATCGTGTCAAGGTTCGGGCTAAAGCGTCCGATAGGGGAAGTGGAATGTCACCCGGCTGCAGGAAGGAAACCCCGTGACGACGGTCTTGATCTGCGACGACCGACGCAGTGTCCGCGAAGGGCTCACTCGAGTGATGTCCGCGGTCCCAGGGGTCAGTCGCATCGACTGCGTAGCGCACGGTGACGAGCTGCTGGCCCGGTACTCCCGACAGCCGGTCGACGTCGTGCTGGTCGGTACCCAGCGCGCTGTCCCCACCGGCGTCGAAGCCACCAGGCGGCTCGTCTCGGCGAACCCCCAAGCGAACGTGATCGTGTTCGGCGCCCCGGACGACGCGGGCAGTATCGCCGCGGCCATCGCCGGCGGAGCCCGCGGCTACCTGCGCTGGGACGCCTCGCGTCCCGAGCTGGTCGCCGCACTGGCGCATACGCTCGCCAGCACCTCGGTGCCGGCGCCGCGTCAGCCGTCCGACCCCGGTGTCCAGCTCACCGAGCGCGAGCTTCAGGTGCTCCGCGGGATGAGCCAGGGCAAGAGCAACGGACAGATCGGCCGCGAGCTGTACCTGTCCGAAGACACGGTGAAGACCCACGCCCGCCGTCTGTTCCGCAAGCTCGGTGTGCGGGACCGTGCGCAGGCTGTCGCCCACGGTTTCCGCCGTGGACTCGTGTCCTGACAAGCTTTTCCTTATTCAACTGGTCTGAATACGGCAACGGGTGACAACGGGCCGGGGGCAAGCCCCTGGCCCGTACCTGTGTTCCCCGTCACCCTTCGCACTTTTACGCTTACCGCTCGGGCACTCTTGCCCGAGCGTGTCCGCCTCCGGGCGGACCGTCGTACCCCTCTGTGTTCCAGCTCGTTGAAAGTTCGACTACGAGCGAAGGGAACCAGGAAGACCTGGATTTTCAGCGCCCGCCGATCAGGCGGCGCGCCGGTGGCGGCCGTCAGCGAAGGCGGCGGGTCCGGGCGGTACGGTAACTGTCATCGGTAGTGGCCTCGGAAGTCACACGCCGGACTCTTTGCACGCCTATACGTAACACTGGGACTGTTGTCTGCGATGGCCAATGTGGGGGACGGACTGGATGAGCCGGTCGCCGCTGCTGTTGAGGGAGATCCTCAAGCGGTCGAGCGGCTGCTGGCGGCCATCCGTCCTTTGGTAGTGCGGTACTGCCGCGCTCGGGTTGGCAGGCAGGAGCGTTCGTTCGCTTCCGCAGACGACGTTGCTCAGGAGGTGTGTCTCGCGGTGCTCACGGCATTGCCTTCGTACCGTGACCAGGGCCGCCCGTTCCTGGCCTTCGTCTACGGGATCGCCCAGCACAAGGTGGCCGACGCGCATCGAGCCGCGGCCCGTAACCGTGCTGAACCGGTCGCCGAAGTCCCCGACGAGATCGAGGGCGGCGTCGGCCCCGAGCAGCGCGCCCTCCAGGGCGAGCTGAACGAGCGGATGGCGCAGCTGCTGCGCGTTCTCCCCGACAAACAGCGTGAGATCGTGGTCCTGCGCGTGGTCGTGGGATTGTCCGCCGAAGAGACGGCCGAGGCCGTGGGGTCTACTCCCGGCGCCGTCCGGGTGGCCCAGCATCGCGCCCTAGCGCGCCTACGTAAGGTTCTGGCCGCTGAGGAGGTGATCTGAGTGACCGATCGCGACCGTCGGTTCTTCACTGGGACCGATCATGAACTGACGGCCTTCGAGAGAGGGCTGACGTCCTCCGAAGCCGAGTTCGCCGCGGATCTGTCGGCCGTGCAGGCCGACGACGCGCTGCTCGACGCTCTCGGCGGCCCGGATCCGAAGATGGCCGACGACCTCGGCGATCAGGAACTCAACGCGTTGCTGCTCGCTTGGCGGCGTGACATCGACAGTGAACCGCTCGCGGAACTCGTCGACGTCGACACGGCCGTCACCACCGTGAAGACCGCCGCGCTCGCCCGCAAACACGGGGGAAGACGCCGGCTGCTGGTCCCGGTGGCCGCCGCGGCGGCCGTCCTGGCCATCGCCTTCGCCGGTACCGGTCTCGCCGCGAAGGACGCGCAGCCTGGTGACACGCTCTGGGGCCTGACCAAGGTGCTTTACGCCGACCACGCCCGGTCGGTCGAGGCCGCGGCGGCGGCCAAACTCGATCTGGAGAAGGCCAACCTCGCGCTCGCCGGAGGCCGCCTCGACGACGCCCGCAAGGCGCTCGACGAGGCACAAGCCGCGCTGAGCCAGGTGACCGACGAAGAGAACCGCGACCAGCTGCTCGAACAGCATCGCCAGCTGAGCGCGCAACTGCAGAACCCCGGCCAGCCTCCACTGCCGCCCGAGGGGCAGCAGCCGTCGCAGACCCCGCAGCCGACCGCTCCGCAGCCGACCCCGCAGCCTTCCGCTTCGCCGACGTCGCTGCCCGGAGGCGGTAACCCCGGCACGACCCTGCCGGGTACCTCGACTCCCACACCGACTCCGCCGACCTCGACGAGCGAGCCGCCACCGCCCACGACGTCGACGACACCGCCCGCCTCGGGCAACGACCCCGGCGGGTCGCGCAACGAGCCGTCGCCGGGTGCCGGAGCACAGGCGCCCGCCGCGGCCAGCGAGACGAAGTAAGTACCTCAGAACGCCGAAAGGGCCTGGTGAGATCTCTCTCACCGGGCCCTTTCGTTTTGGCTCAGAGCGCCTTTAGCGGGCTAAACGCGCTCAGTAGGCGCTCTCGTTGGCTGTGACGCCGTCCGCGAAACCGCGGCAGTAGTCCCAGCTCACGTAGTCGCCGGGATTCGGGTCGAAGGCGGGTTCATGCGGCCGCATCCGGCCGTCGGCGAGCAGTTGCTCAAGGCTGGCGCGGAGCAGATGCCAGTCGTGATAGTGGGGTTCGTCGCATTCACCGCAGTCGACCACGATCCCGCGTACCCCGCGCGGTTCGAGAAGCGCCTGGTAGACGGCGAGATCGGAGAGGTCGGCCAGCAACTCGGTGCGCTCGTCGTCGCTGATCGGCTCGTCAAGCCGTTCAGCGTCGTCGATGAACGCGCGGGCCGGGTCGTCCGGGTCATCCGCGAACGGGTCTGGGGGCAACGCATCTTGCGGCACGCCTGCACGCTACCGGGCGCCCACCCGGGCCGAGCGCCCGCCCGGCCCGGATATCATGAGGGGCAGGCCCTCGCCGTGCTGCCACCAGCCACGGCGGCCCCCATTAGTCACCGCTAGGAAGGCCGTTCGCCTGCTATGACCAGCGACAGCGTCACCGCCCCCGTCCCGAGCAAGTTCGCCATGCTCGGGCTGACCTTCGACGACGTGCTGCTGTTGCCGGCCGAGTCCGACGTGGTGCCCAGTGCGGTCAGCACCCGCACCCGGCTCTCCCGCAACGTCACCCTGAACATCCCGCTGGTTTCCGCCGCCATGGACACGGTCACCGAAGGCCGGATGGCGATCGCGATGGCACGCCAGGGCGGGATGGGCGTGCTGCAGCGCAACCTGCCGATCGACGACCAGGCGTCCGCGGTCGAGGTCGTCAAGCGTTCCGAAGCGGGCATGGTGACCGACCCGGTCACGTGCTCGCCCGAAGACACCCTCGCCGAGGTCGACGCGCTGTGCGCGCGGTTCCGGATCTCCGGCGTGCCGGTGACCGACGCCGCCGGGACACTGGTGGGCATCATCACCAACCGTGACATGCGGTTCGAGGTCGACTACACGCGTGCGGTGCACGAGGTGATGACGAAGCTGCCGCTGGTCACCGCGCAGGTCGGCGTCACCGCCGAAGCCGCGCTGGGCCTGCTGCGCCGCCACAAGATCGAGAAGCTGCCGATCGTCGACGGCGCGGGCAAGCTGCGCGGGCTGATCACGGTCAAGGACTTCGTCAAGACGGAGCAGTACCCGAACGCCTCGAAGGACACGAACGGCCGCCTGATCGTCGGCGCCGCCGTCGGCGTCGGCCCGGACGGGCACAAACGTGCGATGGCGCTGGCCGACGCCGGCGTCGACGTGCTGATGGTCGACACCGCGCACGGGCACTCCCGCGCCGTCGTCGAGACCGTCGCGCTGCTGAAGAAGGAACTCGGCGAGACCGTCGACATCGTCGGCGGCAACGTCGCGACCCGGGCCGGCGCGCAGGCGCTGGTGGACGCGGGCGCGGACGGGATCAAGGTCGGTGTCGGACCGGGCTCGATCTGCACCACCCGCATCGTCGCCGGGGTCGGCGTGCCGCAGATCTCCGCGATCTACGAAGCCGACCAGGCGGCTCGCCCGGCCGGTATCCCGGTGATCGGCGACGGCGGCATCCAGTACTCGGGCGACATCGCGAAGGCGATCGCGTCGGGTGCGTCCACCGTGATGCTCGGCAGCCTGCTCGCGGGCACCGCCGAATCGCCCGGTGACCTGATCCTGGTCAACGGCAAGCAGTTCAAGACCTACCGCGGCATGGGCTCGCTGGGCGCCATGCAGTCGCGTGGCCAGGCGAAGTCGTACTCGAAGGACCGCTACGCGCAGGACGACGTGCTGAGCGAGGACAAACTGGTCCCCGAGGGCATCGAGGGGCGCATCCCGTTCCGCGGACCGCTCGCGAACGTCGTGCACCAGCTGGTGGGCGGGCTGCGTTCGGGGATGGGCTACGCGGGCGCGTCGACGATCCCCGAGCTGCAGGAGGCGCAGCTGGTGCGGATCACCGCGGCCGGGCTCAAGGAGAGCCATCCGCACGACATCACGATGACCGTCGAGGCGCCGAACTACACCACCCGGTAGTTCCGCCCTTTAGGACACTTACGCGTCCGGGTCCGTTCTCGGGAGACTTGGTCCGCCGATCAAGTCTCCTGGGAGGAACCCGATGTCTTTCTCGCTGACCACTTCACGGCGGACCCTGCTGGCCGTCTTCGCCGCCGCGGCTCTCGGGCTCGGCGGCGGAGTGGCCGCTTCCGCCGCTCCGGCGTCCGCGCCTGTTTCGGGTGCCGTCGACACCCAGGCGTCGCCAGGTGACCTGTGGAAGCGCACCGAGCTGTACTTCGGCACCACGAAACCGGGTGGCGGCGAGCTGACCGACGCGGAGTTCACCGCGTTCACCGACAAGGTCGTCACCCCGCGGTTCCCGGACGGGTTCACCGAGCTGACCGGTCGCGGCCAGTGGCGCGGATCGGCCGGGGTGATCTCGCGGGAGAAGTCGAAGGTGATCATCGTCGTGTATCCGTTCAGCGACCACGACGCGAACCGGGAGATCGAGGAGATCCGGACCGCCTACAAGAAGGCGTTCTCGCAGGAATCCGTCCTCCGGACCGACTCCGTGGAGAAGGTCTCCTTCTGACCCTTCAGCCCCACCCGTCCCACTGGCGTGCCTTTAGCGGCCTAAACGTGAAACGGGTGGGGCGAGTGGGGCTGGAGTGACTTCGGGCCCGGTTCGGGAGCCCCGTGCGCAGGTCACCCACGCGGCCTAGCGACAATGGGGTGTAAGGGTCGTCGGTGAGAAGGGACTTGACGTGCGGGATCTGGTCGAGATCGGCATGGGCCGCACCGCGCGGCGGGCGTATGACCTCGATGACGTGGAGATCGTGCCGTCGCGGCGCACCAGGTCGTCGTCGGTCGTGTCCACCGCCTGGCAGATCGACGCGTACCGGTTCGAGCTGCCGCTGGTCACGCACCCCACCGACGCGATCGTGTCGCCGGGTACCGCGGTGGCAGTCGGTGAGCTCGGCGGGCTGGGCGTCCTCAACGCCGAAGGGCTCTGGGCGCGGCACCCGAACGTCGAGGACGCGATCTTCCGCCTCGTCCGGGCCGCCGAGGACACCGAGGACCCGACCGCGATCGTGCGGGAGCTGCAGGAACTGCACTCCGCCCCGATCCGGCTGGACCTGCTGACCGAGGCGATCAAAACCGTCCGCGAGTCCGGCGTCACCGTGGCCGCGCGGGTCAGCCCGCAGCACGCCGCGGAACTCACGCCGGATCTGCTGGCGGCCGGCGTCGAGATCCTGGTCGTGCAGGGCACGATCATCTCGGCCGAGCACGTGCAGCGCGACGCCGAGCCGCTGGACCTCAAGGACTTCATCGGGCGGCTCGACGTCCCTGTGATCGCGGGCGGTGTCAGCGACTACCGCACCGCGATGCACTTGATGCGGACCGGTGCGGCGGGCGTCATCGTCGGCCACGGCGCCACCCGCGGCGTGACGAGTACCGACAGCGTCCTCGGGATCGGGACGCCGATGGCGACCGCGATCGTCGACGCCGCCGCCGCGCGCCGCGACTACCTCGACGAGACCGGCGGCCGGTACGTGCACGTGCTCGCCGACGGCGGGATGAGCGTGTCCGGCGACATCGCCAAGGCCATCGCCTGCGGTGCCGACGCCGTCATGCTGGGTGCACCGCTCGCCGCCGCCTCCGATGCGCCGGGTCAGGGGCTCTACTGGACGGCGGCCGCCGCGCACCCGTCGCTGCCGCGTTCGCGCGTGGCACTGGGCCCGGACTACGCCGTCGACCTCAAGACGCTGCTCTTCGGCCCGTCCTCGGACGCCGAGGGCGTCGTGAACCTCTTCGGCGCGCTTCGCCGCGTGATGGCGAAGACGGGCTACTCGGACCTGAAGGAGTTCCAGCGCGTCGGTCTGACCGTGCGCCGCTGACCTGCTGCGCCGCCCGGCCCGGAGCGCGTTTAGCCCGCTAAAGGCGCACCGGGCCCTGCGGCGCGGCCGGCGCGAAGGGACAGCTCGGCGAACGCAGCACGCAGCTCCGGCGGAGCGACCACCTCGATCTCGGCGTCGAAGCGTGCCAGCGCCGCCGCGAGAGCGGCCCAGGACCAGGACCCCGACGTCAGCCTGGTCCGGGTGCCGCCGAGGTCCTCGACGACGCCGTCACCGGCGAACGGCGCCACCTCCGCCGCGGGCAGGTCGAGGATCACCTCGCCGCGGCAGGGCCAGGCGTCCGTGCTCTCGGAGCCCTTGAACCGGGCCGACAAGAAGGCGGTCATGTCGCCACCCGGCACTTCACGGGGCGCGAACCGTGGTCCGGTCGGGACGCGCGGTGTCATCCGGTCGGCACGGTAGGTCCGCCAGTCGTCGCGGTCGGGATCCCAGCCGACGACGTACCAGCGCCCGGTCCGCACCACGAGGTGATGGGGTTGCACCCGGCGCGGTTGGGCGTCCTCAGTGCGCCCCGGCGGGCGGTAGTCGAACCGAAGCTCCTCCTCGGCGCGGACAGCGGCACTCAGCGTGAGCAGGATCCCGGTGTCCACCTGGCGATCGGCGCCGGGCCCGGCCGCGCTGATCTCGAGGGCGTCGACGCGCTGCCGCAACCGCGACGGCAACACTTGCCGCACGGTGGCCAGAGCCCGCGCGGCCGCCTCCTCGATGCCCGCACCCGTTCCGACGGCGATCCGCAGCGCCACGGCCAGCGCGACGGCCTGCTCCTCGTCGAACAGCAGGGGCGGCAGCTGAGTGCCCGCTTCGAGCCGGTAGCCGCCGTCAGGACCCTTGACCGCCTGGACCGGGTAACCGAGTTCGCGCAGCCTGTCGACGTCCCGGCGCACTGTGCGCTCGCTGACGCCCAGCCGGTCGGCGAGCAGGCCGCCCGGCCAGTCACGGCGGGCCTGCAGCATCGACAGCAGGGACAGCAGCCGGCTGGAGGTCGTCGTCGAGGAGGCGATCGGCATGGTTTCACCCTGCCATAAGTAGCGGACGTTCCCTGACCGGTACTGCTGACATCGTGGTTCTCGTCGCCGGAAACCTCCGGCACCAAGAACCACTCGTGAAGGACCGGAACACCATGTCGCTCAACGCTGTCGCCCACCTGAACTTCCACGGCCAGGCCCGCGAAGCCCTGGAGTTCTACCAGTCGGTCTTCGGCGGTCAGCTCACCGTCGCCACCTACGCCGACTTCGGGATGCCCGCCGAGCTGCCCGGCGCCTCCCACGTCGTGTTCGGCCAGGTCGTCGCCGACAACGGCTTCCGGGTCATGGCCTACGACGTGCCCGGCGAGCACGCGCCGACGGCCCCGGGCGCGCCCAGCACGCGTCGCGAAAACGGCACCACGATCACCAAGGAGCCGTTCTTCCTGTCCGTCCGCGGCGAGAGCGTCGACGAGGTCACCCCCGTGTGGGAGGGCCTCGCCCAAGGCGCGGCCGTGATCGAGGCGTTCGGCCCCGCCCCGTGGGCTCCCGCCTTCGGGATGCTCGCCGACCGCTTCGGTGTTACCTGGATCGTCGACGTCGCGGCCGAATACACGCAGACGGGTGGAAGGTGACTGGCCGGTAACTTACCTCTGGTCAGAAGGGGTGGCCGGGGTTACAGTCGAGGGTGTGACTGCCAGTAACACCACCACTGAAGACGACTTCGACTACGACGTGATCGTCGTCGGCTCCGGGTTCGGCGGCAGCGTCGCCGCACTCCGCCTGACCGAGAAGGGCTACCGCGTCGCCGTCATCGAGGCGGGCCGCCGCTTCGCCGACGACGAGTTCGCGAAGACCTCCTGGGACGTTCGCCGCTACGTCTGGGCGCCCCAGGTCGGCTGCTTCGGCATCCAGCGCATCCATATGCTCAAGGACGTCATGGTGCTCGCCGGCGCGGGCGTCGGCGGCGGCTCGCTGGTCTACGCGAACACGCTGTACCGGCCGCTGAAGCCGTTCTACGTCGACCCGCAGTGGTCACATATCACCGACTGGGAGTCCGAACTCGGACCGCATTACGACCAGGCCAGCCGCATGCTGGGCGTCGTCACCAACCCCAGTGTCACGCCGTCCGACGTCGTGATGAAGGGCGTCGCCGAGGACATGGGCGTCGTCGCGTCGTACCACCCGACGCCCGTCGGCGTGTACTTCGGCAAGCCGGGGGAGCACGCGGAGGACCCGTACTTCGGCGGCGCGGGCCCGGCGCGCACCGGCTGCACCGAATGCGGCGCCTGTATGACCGGCTGCCGCGTCGGCGCCAAGAACACGCTGGTCAAGAACTACCTCTACCTCGCGGAGAAGGACGGCGCGCAGGTCATCCCGCTCACCACCGTGAGCGCGATTAGCCCGCTGAACGCAGGTGGGTACGAGGTGAGCATCAAGAAGACCGGGACGACCTCGCGCAAGTTCCGGCACAAGCTCACGGCCGCGCAGGTGGTGCTCGCCGCCGGCACCTGGGGCACGCAGAACCTGCTCCACAGCATGCGTGACACCGCCAAGCTGCCGAAGCTCTCGCCCCGCCTCGGCGAGCTGACCCGCACCAACTCCGAGGCCATCATCGGCGCCGCCCGCACCTCGGTCGACGAGGACCGGAACTTCAGCCGCGGCGTCGCGATCACGTCGTCGATCCATCCCGACGACAACACGCATATCGAGCCCGTCCGCTACGGCAAGGGCAGCAACGCGATGAGCCTGCTCCAGACCATCGCGACCGAGGGCGATTCGGCGGTTCCGCGCTGGCGCCAGGCGCTGAGCTTCATGGTCAAACACCCGGCGCAGACGGTCCAGCTCCTCAACGGCTACCGCTGGAGCGAGCGCACGGTGATCCTGCTGGTGATGCAAAGTCTCGACAACTCCATCACCACCTACACCAAGCGCGGTCTCTTCGGCCGCCGCAAATACACGTCGAAGCAGGGCCACGGCGAGCCGAACCCCACCTTCATCCCCGCCGGGCACGAGGCCAACCTCCGCACCGCCGAGCGGATCGGCGGGATGGCGGGCGGCACCTGGGGCGAGATCTTCGACATCCCGCTCACCGCGCATTTCATCGGCGGCGCACCCATCGGCACGGCGTCCGGCAACGGGGTGATCGACCCGTACCACCGGGTCTTCAACTACCCCGGACTGTCCATTGTGGATGGATCGGCGATCACCGCGAACCTCGGCGTGAACCCCTCGCTCACCATCACCGCGCAGGCCGAGCGGGCGTTCTCGCTGTGGCCGAACAAGGGGGAACCGGACAATCGGCCGTCGCAGGAATCGCCGTACGCGCGTCTTGAACCGATTCCCCCCAAGAACCCGTCCGTTCCGGCGGAGGCACCCGCGGCCCTGCGGCGGTAATCTGGCGGAGTGACCGCTGCCGAACGCGCCCATGCCCTGCTTGATCGCATCCGTGTCCTGCACGACGAATGGGTGCTCGTGGCCCGCGGGCTCGGCGAGGACACCGTGCACGGGCCCAGCGCGTTGCCCGGCTGGACGCGGGCGCATCTGCTCTCGCACGTCGCGCGCAACGCCGACGGCCTCGGCAACCTGTTGACCTGGGCGAAGACCGGCGTCGAGACACCGATGTACGCCACGGCCACGGCTCGCGACGAGGGCATCGAGGCCGGAGCCGACCGTTCCGCCGCGGCGATCGTCGCCGACGTCGTGGACTCCGGCGAGCGGTTCACGGACCTGGCCGCGTCCCTGCCGGACGAGGCGTGGGCCGGTGAGGCGCGTGATCGACAGGGCAGGCCGATCACCGGTGAGGCAGTGCTGCGCAAGCGGCTGGCCGAAATCTCGATCCACCTCGTCGATTTGGACTCCGGTTACGACTTCGACCGGGTCTCCGGGCTGCTCGGCCAGATGTTCGAGGTGGTGGTGAGCAGTGCGATCGCCTCGTACGGCGACGGACTGCCCGCGGTCCTCCTGGTCGCCGTCGACGGCGACGGCACACGGCACGAGTGGCGGATGGGCACCGGCGATCCGGCCAAGGTGACCGGCGCGCCCGGTGACGTCCTGGCCTGGATCACCGGCCGCGCCGACGGGTCCACTTTGGACGGCGAAGTGCCGCCGCTGCCGCATTGGCTGTGACTCGGCCGGGTGAGTGCGGCAACCCGATCGCGGCTCAGGCGTCTTCACAACTATGAAGTTGGGGCGAAGGAACTTCCTCAAGCTCGCCGGCGCTGCCGCGGCGGGGGCGGCCGCGACGGCGTGCTCTGCCGCACCTCCGGTGCGGGCGCCCAGTTCGGCACCCGGCACTTCGCTGCCACCGAGCGCCAGCGTCACACCGCCGTCCGGGCCGCCGGACTTGGCCGCGTTGCGGAACAAGGTTTCCCTGCTGCTGCCGGGGGATTCCGGTTACGACAGTGCCAAACGCGTGTTCAATCCGGCCTTCGACGGCCTCAAACCCGCCGCGATCGCGAACTGTGCCAAACCGGAAGACGTGCAGGCGGTGATCGAAGCGGCCGCGCGACGGGTGCCGATCGCCGCTCGCGGTGGCGGCCACAGCTATGCCGGCTATTCCGTTCCTGACGGTGGCCTGATGATCGACCTCGGCGGCATGTCCTCAGTGGACGTTCGAGGCGAACAGGTCGTGATCGGCGCGGGCGCGAAACTCAAGGATGTCTACGCCACCCTCGGCGGCGCGGGCCGCTGTCTGCCCGCGGGTTCTTGTCCCAGTGTCGGGATCGCCGGACTCACGCTCGGCGGCGGTATCGGTGTCCTCGCCCGCAAGTACGGGCTCACTTGCGATCACCTGGTGTCCGCGCAAATCGTCACGGCGGACGGGAAACTTCGCACCGCCTCGGTGGATTCCGAGCCGGAGCTGTTCTGGGCGTTGCGCGGGGGAGGTGGCGGAAACTTCGGCGTGGTCACGTCGTTCACCTTCCGCACCGACCCGTCGCCCTCGGTCGTTTCGGTTTTCTCCCTGCACTTCCCGGCGGGCAGTGCGAACGAAGTCCTCGCCGAATGGCAGCGGTGGCTTCCCGACGCCCCGCCGGAGTTGTGGGCGAACGTCGTACTCTCGGGTGGATCCCCGGTCGGCGCAAGGGTTTCCGGCTGCTACGTCGGCGATTCCGCCTCGCTGGGCAAGGTGCTGGACAAGCTGACCGGCGAGGTCAAGGGTACGCGGACGGTGAAACAGCTCGACTACCTCGGTGCCATGAAGTACTTCTCCGGCAGCGAAAGCCGACAGTCCTTTGTGGCCTCATCGCGGATACTCGGCGAGGTGGTGGATCCCGCGAAGCTGACGTCGATCCTGAACGGCAAGCGGGGAATGGACCTGCTGGTCGACGGGCTCGGTGGCGCCGTCGCCGACGTCGCCCCGGACGCCACCGCGTTCTGGCACCGGAAAGCAATCGGCAGTGTGCAGATCTACAGCCAGGCCGACACACGCAATCGTTCCACGGCAACGGATTCCGTCGCCGAAGTGGCGAACGGGATCGGGCTGGGCGGCGGCTACGTCAACTACATCGACCCCGCCCTGCCCGACTGGATGACGGCCTACTACGGCGACAACGCCACCCGCCTCAAGCAGGTGGCGAAGACCTACGACCCCGACAAGGTATTCGGTTTCGCGCAGGCCGTCACCCCGGCTTAGAGGTCGATGCCGGTGAAGACGGTGACCCGTTCCTCGGTGAGGTCGTGCATCGCGGCGAGGACACCCTCGCGGCCGACGCCCGATCCCTTGACGCCGCCGTACGGCATCTGGTCCGCACGGTAAGACGGGACGTCGCCGATGATCACGCCGCCGACTTCTAGTTCGGTCGACGCGTAGAACGCGAGATGCATGTCGCGGGTGAACACCCCGGCCTGCAGGCCGTACGCGGATTCGTTGACCGAAGCGAAAGCCTCGTCGACTCCCTCCACAATGGACACCGCGAGCACCGGGCCGAAGATTTCCTCCGCCCAGGCCTTTGTGGACGGTGGGACGTCAGTCAGCACGGTCGGTTCCACGGTCGCGCCCTCCCGTTTGCCGCCCGTGAGGATCTTCGCGCCCGCGGCGACCGCCTCGTCGATCCACGCCACGATCCGTTCCGCCGCGGCCTCGTCGACGACCGGTCCCACATCGGTGTTCTTGTCGTAGGGGTCACCGGTCTGCTGCGACTGGACCGCTTCCACCAAAGCGGGCACGAATTCTTCGGCGACCTCGCGCTCGACGATCACCCGCTGCACCGCGATGCAGGACTGGCCTGCCTGGTAGTTGCCGAACGTCGCGATGCGGTGCGCCGCGCCTTCGGGATCCGGCCAGTCGCGGAGCACGACGGCCGCCGCGTTGCCGCCGAGTTCGAGCACGATGTGTTTACGCGGCGCGGCGTCCGCCAGCGACCAGCCGACGGGCCCGGATCCGGTGAACGACACGACGGGCAGCCGAGGGTCGGCCACCAGCGCCGAAGTCTCCTCGTTGCCGAGCGGCAGCACCGAGAACGCGCCCTCCGGCAGGTCCGTCTCGGCCAGGATCTCGCCGAGGATCAGTGCGGAGAGAGGCGTGCGCGGCGCGGGTTTGACGATGATCGGCGCGCCGACCGCGAGTGAGGGCGCGACCTTGTGCGCCACCAGGTTCAGCGGGAAGTTGAACGGCGCGATGCCCAGGACGGGGCCGCGCGGAATGCGGCGGGTGATGGCCAGCCTGCCCTCGCCCGCCGGGTCGGTGTCCAAGCGCTGCAGATCGCCGCTGAACCGGCGGGCCTCCTCGGCCGCGATCCGGAACACCGACACCGCGCGCCGCACCTCGGCGTCGGCCCATTTGAGCGGTTTGCCGTTCTCGGCGGTGATGACCTCGGCGATCTCCTCGGCCCGGCCGGCGATGACCCGCGAAACGTGATCGAGTGCCGCGGCGCGGCTGTGCGACGGCGAGCGGCGGAACTCCTTCGCGACACTTGCCGCCGCGCTCACCGCGCGTTCGACCTGCTCCGGTCCGGGCACCGCGACGGTCGCGACTTCGCTTCCGTCGTAGGGGTGGTGCACGGTGAGCGTCGACGCGCCCTGCTCGGGGCGGCCGGCGATCCAGGCCGGTCGCGGCTCCGGGGTGATCATGTCCATAGGTGACAAGGTATTCCGGGTGGGTGTCCGAGGTGTGAACACCCACTCGACTTTAGTCACGGTTTGACGAGCACCTTGAGCGCTTCGCGGTCCGCCATCGCGCGGTAGCCGTCGGGGACCTCTTCGAGCCCGATGGTCCGGTCGAAGACCTTGCCCGGCTGATACCTGCCCTCGACGACGTCGTCGAGCAGTTCGGGAATGTAGTGCCGCGCCGGGGCGACACCGCCGGTGACGGTGATGTTGCGGCGGAACAGCGGCGGGCCGATCGGGCCCTCGTCGTACTGCGGCACGCCGACGCGGCTGATCGTGCCGCCGGGGCGGACGGCGCCGACACCCATCTCGAAAGCGGGCTTCGTGCCGACGCATTCGAGAACGGTGTGAGTGCCTTCGCCGTTCGTCAGTTCTCGAACCTTCTCGATGCCTTCGTCGCCGCGCTCGGACACGACGTCCGACGCGCCGAACTCGCGGCCGAGGTCCGTCCGGGCCTGATGACGTCCCATCAGGATGATTCGCTCGGCGCCGAGGCGCTTCGCCGCGAGGACCGCGGAGAGCCCGACGGCGCCGTCGCCGATGACGGTGACCGTCGTGCGCTCATTCACGCCTGCCTTGGTCGCGGCGTGGTGCCCGGTCGGAAAGACATCCGAAAGAGTGAGCAGCGACGCGAGGAGGTCGTCGTCCTCGGTATGCGGCAGTTTGACCAGCGTGCCGTCGGCCTGCGGGACGCGGACGGCCTCGCCCTGGCCGGCGTCGACGCCCTTCGCGCCCCAGAAACCGCCGTGCAGGCACGAGGTGTGGAGGCCTTCGCGGCAGAACTGGCAGGTGTTGTCGGAGTAGACGAAGGGAGCGACGACGAGGTCGCCGGTTGTGAGCGTGGTGACGTCGGAACCGACGGCTTCGACGGTGCCGAGGAACTCGTGGCCGATCCGGGCACCGCGATCCCTGGCGGGCATGCTGCCGTACGGCCACAGGTCGCTGCCGCAAATGCAGGAGCGGACGACGCGGAGGACCACGTCGGTGGGTTCGCTCAGCTTCGGGTCCGGGACGGTCTCGACGCGTACGTCGCCCGCGCCGTAGATGACGGTCGCTCGCAAGGCGGGTCCTTTCCTGGGCTCGCCTCAGTATGGTCGGAGCGCGTTTAGCCCGCTAAACGCGAGTGGGCGCCAGAGCGCGTTTAGC
>NZ_JBFBBY010000075.1:0-39408 GCF_040682875.1 Amycolatopsis sp. NPDC051071
ACTGACCGGCCACCCCAACATCGCCGCCGGACTACGCCACAACGCCCGCGACCACACCCGACCACTACAACTACTCGGACTCTGACCACCAACCAACCACAACCGACTTTGCCGGGGCCCTGGCGCCTAGGTACAGGAAGGGGGCCTTCATGTACTTCGGGGAAGTGCCGCGCAAGATCGACGCCAGAATGAAGAATGGCCGCCCGGCCAGGGTTTTCACCCCGGCCAGGCGGCCTTCGTCTTCCGGTCGGGCTGACAGGATTCGAACCTGCGACCCCTTGACCCCCAGTCAAGTGCGCTACCAAACTGCGCCACAGCCCGGACCCGCGCTCCGTGGAGTGCGATGTGAGTACTTTAGCGGGTCCCGAATCCGGGCTTGCAACCAGGGGTAACTGCGTGTCTGACCTGGGAAAACAGATCGTGAGGGCCGCCATGCCGCAATCGGGCGGCCCTCACGGAGTCACTGTGGGTTGTCGGCGTGCGTGAGGGCCTGCCAGGAGAGCGCCGCGGTGCACGAACTCGCGGAACTGCTCATCGGCCGCGGCCCGCTCCTGATCGAAGGCCACTGGAAGGTCTTGCGCCGCGGTGGCTCCTATCGCGGCGGCCCGGTGCTCTCCAGTGCACCGGCAGGCTACGACCAGGCGCTGACCTATGGCGGCGAGGCAGCACTGTGGCCTCAACGACATTCCCAGCCACGACGACGGCGCGTGAAGGACTCCTTCCCTCGGCTCAGCCGCAGAAACTCGACCTTCACACCTTGCCAAGTACATGAAGGCCCCCTTCCTGTACATAGGCGCAAGGAAGGGGGCCTTCATGTACTTCCGCTGGCAGGCGACTACTTGCGGTAAGTGCCAGGTGCCCACAAGGGGCCCTTCGGGACAGCCAAGACAGGTCTCAGCTGAATACCACCGAGCGGAGGAGCAGCCGATCCGAAGCGCGACCTCCCGGCCGGAGTGTGTAGTAGGCATCTCCATCGCAGTTGCCGTTCCTGAACACGGTCGCGCTGCTGTCGGTGTTGTTGTGCGGCCGGAAGGCATAGGTGTCGTAGAAGTCGATGACCTCGGGGATATTCACGCACACACCGCTGGGCGGGTCTTCCAGCTCCCCTCTCTGGATTTCCCCGTCCTCGTCGTAGTAGTGGTAAGTGAACTCGCCCTCGGAGGCGGTCGCGATCGCCGGAACGGCGGCCACCAGCCCCACGGCGCTGATCAAGGCAAGCAGAGTCTTGTACAGACGCATCGGATCCCTTTCACTGGCGTGCAAGACTTCTCCACCGTCCCGCATTTGCCGCGAAGTCCCACCGATCTCAGCCGTTCGTGGGTCACCTGCATGAGTGCGGCCGTCGAGACGGCGGATCTTCGATCAGGATTCGCGGGTGGCTTCGTACCTGCCTGCGCTCCGAAGACGGCGTTCACCGGTTCGGGCAGTTCCTGCCGGATGACCGCGGGCGGATCCGCGGCCGCCGCGCGCCCACTACAAGTAGATCGGCGACGGCGATCACCCCGCTGTAGGGTTTTCGGATGGTGCGGGGAGTCGGCCGGGTCGAAGGCACGCTGCTGGCCGGCGTGGTGCTCGTGGCACTCGTCGTGACCGGGCTGCAGGCCAAATCACTCGGCACGTGGTTCCTGGAAGTCGTCTGGGTGCTCGCCGGGTTGCCGTTGGTGCTGGCGCTGCGTAAGAGTTTTCCGTTGACACGCCTGCTTTGCTGGCTGCTGGTGCTGCACGCGCTCGTGCTGTGTTACGGCGGGCAATACACCTACGCCGAGACCCCGCTCGGGGAATGGGCGCAGGAACTACTGGGGACCCAGCGGAACAATTACGACCGGCTCGGACATTTCATGCAGGGGTTCGTACCCGCGATCGCCGTACGAGAGGTGCTCCTGCGCCGGACTCCGCTGCGGCCCGGTGGCTGGGTCAGGTTCCTGACCGTCTGCGTCTGCTTGGCGATCGGGGCCTGTTTCGAGTTCGTGGAATGGTTCAGCGCGCTCCTCGCCGGAGCGGGCGCGGACGCCTTCCTCGCCACTCAAGGCGACGTCTGGGACACCCAGTGGGACTTGTTCCTCTGCCTGTGCGGCGCGGTCCTTTCGTCGCTGGTCTGGCGCCGGGTGCACGATCGCCAGCTCGCGCTCGCTTGACACCCCCGCGCAAAGCCTTCGCGAACTCCTCGACACTTCGGACGACCGCGAGTCGATGCTCCTGCATTTCGCGCGCTCGGTCACCGAAGAGGAGTCGGACATCCTGCGGCGGACACTGCGCCGGAAGCCCGGCAAGCGATGATCTTGGCGGCGGTACTCCTGCTCGGTGTCGTGGTAATCGGCTGGTTCTCACCCCGGCTGCTCGGCAGGCTGACCGACGGCGGGATCAGCCCGGGGACGGCGATCGCCTGGTGGTCGCTGACCGCGGCCCGGGATCATCGTCGGCACTCTCGGCGCCGTCCCCCTGCTCGCGCTGCCGGACCACGGACGCGCCGCGGCGATCACGCGGATCCTCCACGACTGCCTGCACCGGCGTCATCTGGACGTGCTCCGGCTGGCGGGCACCCGCGACTCCCGGCCGATCCCGACACTGTGGGTGCCCGACGACCGGCCGAGGGTGACACCGCGATCCGTTGGCGGTGGCTGGCGGAGCATTCCACCGGCCCGGTTCCCGGAACGGGTGCGGGCCGTCGCAGGCGGAACCCTCGCACTACTCGCCGCCCCCGTCCTCACCGTCGGCCTGATGTTCACGGCAGGGCTCGTTTCCTGCTGGTGAGCCGAGACGCGTATGAACGAAAGAGACCCGTTCGTCATCAATGCCGACGAACGGGTTCAGCGCGGACACCATCAGGTGACGGCCCGCTCCCGGCCGGAAGCGCGGCATTTCCCGAATGCCGCACGAACGTCGCGGATTGTCGTGTGCCGTGGACGAGTCGGGGACGGTAAATCGGGCAAGTCCCACTCACACGAGTGAGCAATGCCGCGAAACCGCCGGTTCGTTGCGCCGGAAAGGCGAATTGTCAGCGCTACTCAAACGGCGGCATTCAGCGAGCACGCACGGTCGTAACGTCGATTAAGGAGTGCGTCTCCAGCACTCACCCCGCAACGAATTTCGCAATCCATGGAGGTTTTCGTGATACGACGTCCTCTGCGCACAATGACGGCACTGGCCGGTGCCGCCGCGGCGGTCACCGCTTTCGCCACCCCGGCATCGGCGGCCACTGTCCTGAACGAAGCGGCGAGCCCGGCCGTTCTGGCCGCCGCGCAGGAGAAACTCGACGGTTCCCTCGGTTCCGCGTTCGCCGGATCCTGGCTGGACACGACGACCGGCCGACTGGTCGTCGGCACCACCGACTCAAGCGCTTCGGCGCGAATCCGGGCGGCGGGCGCGATCCCGAAGGTGGTCCGCCACAGTTCCGCCGAACTGAAGAAGATCCAGTCCACATTGGACAACAGAACCGCGGGCTTGCCCGCTTCGGTCGCGGGCTGGTATGTCGACGCGCCCGCGAACGAGGTCGTGGTCAGTGTCGTCGGCGGCGATCCGGCCGGTCGGGCCTGGGTCGCGGCGGCCGGGGTCCCGGTCCGGGTGGAACAGGTGAAGAGCGCACCGCGGCCATTGTGGAATGTGATCGGCGGCCAGGGGCTCTATTTCAACGGCGGCGCCTGCTCCGTCGGGTTCAACGCCTATGACGACGACGATCATTACGTGATCACCGCCGGCCACTGCACCGAACTCGGCGGCACGGTACGCGGCGTCGACGGCACGATCGGCAACGTCGCGAAATCGTCCTTCCCCGGCAACGACTACGGCACCATCAAGGTGACCCATAGCGACGTTTCGACGCCGCCGCGGGTCGACCGGTACGAGGACGGTACGGATGTCCGGATCGAGGGCGCCGACGTCGTCGGGGTCGGCGGCAAGATCTGCCGGTCCGGGATCACCACCCATTGGCAGTGCGGCCGGGTGGAAGCGCTGAACCAGACCGTGAACTACGGCAACGGGAACGTCGTGAGGGGCCTCACCCAGACCAGCGCGTGTGCCGAACCCGGCGACTCCGGTGGTTCGTACGTCAGCCGTCCCTCGTCGGGCTCCGGCACGAAGCTGGTGCAGGCCCAGGGCATGACCTCGGGTGGTTCCGGGAACTGCGACGAAGGCGGGACAACCTTCTTCCAGCCCGTCAAGGAGGTGCTGAACCGCTACGACCTGACCCTCGAAAAGGACTGATCCCGCGGCTGGTCGTGAGTGGCGATTCGGGTCTGACCCGAATCGCCACACACGACCAACGCGCCGCCGTCACCCGCCTGACTGTCGAGGAATTCGGTGACGCGTTCGGCCAGACCGCGGGCCTCGTGGACCAGTGCCTCGATTTCGGACCACCGGCGATGGACGCGTTCCGGATCCACCACCAGGATGCCGGAAACCATGTCCAGGTAGAGGTTCGCGTCCGCGCAGACCTCCGCCAGCCGCAGGAACGGATGGTGGTCGGCCTCGGTGCCCGCCCCGTGCGCGCCCGCCCATTCCCTGGCACGCATTCCCGCGCCGTGGCACGCGTCGACGAGGAAGCACCGGATCTCCTCCGCGCGGGTTTCCGGGCACGCGGGCGGCTTTCCCCTCAGCGGGAAAATCTTCCAGGCCACCGACAGCAAGCAGTCGGCCACGTCATCCATCGACTCCACGTCCACCGCGAGGAGTGTTCCGGTCCGCCACCGGCGACCGGCGGAATGACTCACCCGGACGGCGGGAACGACCCGATCGGGTGCGTTCAAGGTCGCGAAAGTGGCTTTCGCGACTCCTCCCCGCAGGGCTGCGTGTCAAGGGTGGGCGTGTCAAGGGCGGACGCGTCAAAGGCGGGCGGCTGGTCAGCCCCGTCGAGCGCCCGCGCGTCGACGACCCGCAGACCGGCGATGAGACCGGACAGTCCTTTGTGGCCTTGCGGCCGGATCGCGAGGATGCCGCTGACGAAGAACAGCAGGTTCGCCAGCGGCTCGAAGCCGCCGTTGACCGCGGAAGCCAGGGTGAGCAGGGTGAAGTAGCCGCCGGAACCGGCCAGGAACCGCAGGATCATCCGCCACACCGCGGGTTTGCCGCCGTCCGGCCCGACCGGGCGCAGCAGCACCACCCGCTGTCCGAAGCTGGCGCCGTCGCCCGCGAGCGGAATGACGAACAGCAACAGGAGCGCGGGCAGCAGCGTGGTGATCAGGGCCGAGACCACCGTGTTCGGTTCGCCCACCAGCACGATCGTCACGATCCCGATGGTCGTGCCCAGCAGCACGACGGACAGGAGATCGACCGCCATCCCAAGCAGACGTCGGCGCGCGGTGACCGGCCGGGGCATTTCCGGCGGCGCCGACGGCTCCTTTCCCGGCAGCAACCGAAACAAGGGCGCGAGGCCGAAGCCGATGGCGGCGCCCAGGGTGTTGGTCAGCAGGTCATCGACGTCGGCCAGCCGGTACGGGCATTCGAACAGGAACCAGACGCCGGTGAACTGCGTGGTTTCGATGAACAGCGAGACCACGAAGCCGATGGCGACGGTGCTCAAGAAGTTCCGGCGGAACAAATGCCGGAGGAACATGCCCAGTGGCACGAACAACGCGACGTTGAACACCGCCTGCTGGACGGCGGGATTGCGCGGGAACGACCGGAGACCGGTGCCCGTTTGTTCGCGGCGGATGTCGGCGAGGAACTGGAACGGTCGCAGTTGCAGGTGACTCGCCGCGTGTTCGGCGCACCATCCCGCGGTCGTCCGCGGGACGGGCAGCAACGTGTACGTCCACAAGGACATCGCGTAGACCAGGAACCCGAAGACCAGCAGTACCCGCCAGAGCCCGACCTCGCCGCGGCGCCGGTAGCTCGCCGCGAGGTAGGGAACCGCCAGCACGATCGCGAGCGCGAAACCCGCGAACACCGCGATGACGGCGGAGATGGTCGGATCAGTCACTCGCGGAAGTTAACAACGCTCGCTCCGGCGCACCCGTTACGCCACCTGGCCGGGTGACGGCGTCCAGTGCGCGCTGGTGGGCGAGAGCGGCGATCGCGAACGTCAGGTGGACGACGACCCAATTGCGATCTTCGCGGTGGACCCGTTGCAACAGATCGAGGGTCGCGTCGCCAGGGCTGCGACCTTGGCAGCGGGCGTCGATGAAAGCCTGGGTCAGTTCGTCGACGTTCCTTCGAAACTCCGCGAAGGCGTCGACGGGCTTCGCGTTGGAGCAGCAATCCACGGTCACGTCACTCAGCGTTTCATAACGCGACGCAAAGTTACGAACCGAGGGTGTTTGAATCACTCACGCGAGGTACGCCCCTGCGGATAACTGTGCTCCGCGTCACGCCGAGGCGAGCTTGGCGGGCAACGGGCGTTCCCGTTCGGCCGCCTTCGCCTCGCGGGTGACCGGCAACCGCTGATCGAGGTCGAGCAGCAGCGGGGTCACCGCCATCAGCGCCAGCAGGATGAGCCCGGCGTACGCACCCAAAGTTTCGATGATCGCCATTTCTGCCTCCTCGATCCCGTGCCACCCGTTTCAAGCGGCCTGGAACCAGGATCGCTTGGCAACGGGGTCCGGCGGATCGGTCATCCGGCGGACAAGCCTCGACCGGTCGGCCTTTTCGGCACCGGCCGTTCGGCCGACCCCGGACGGCGATGCAGTAAATCGAACCGCGACCACATGGCCTCGGCCGCCTCGATGGATTCGCCGGTACGGACGGGATCGACGGCGGCGAGTTGCGCGACGATGGCCTGCACCAGGCTCATCCCGGCGGTCAGCGACGGGAAGAACGTCACACCCTCGGCAGGCACCATCAGCACCTGCTCGACGGCGCCCGCCAGCGCGGGACTGGCCGCGTCGGTGATCGCGAACGCACGCGCTCCCCTGGCCTTGGCCTCGTTCGCGGCGAGCACGGTGCTTTCGTACAGGCGCCAGAAACTGATCGCGATCAGCACGTCCTCGCCGGTCAGTTTCGCTGTCGCGTTGGCGAGTTCGGCGTCGCCGGCGGTGATCGCGTGGACGTCGTAGCCCGCCAGCCGCGCGTTGTGCGCGAAGGCGATCCCGACGGCGGCGTAGCTACCGTCGGCGATGACGACAGTGCGGCGCGCGGCGGCGACGGCCTGTGCGACGTTGCGGATCTCGTCTTCGTCGAACCGCCGGTTCAGCAGGGCGAGGCTGTCGAGGTCGCGGCGCAGTGACGCCGAACCAGGCGAGTCGACGTCCCGGTGTTCCTCGGCGACCTGCGGTGCGCTCAGCGACGACATGTACCGCGCGCGCAGTTCCTGTTGCAGGGCGGGCCAGCCGGCGAATCCCAGTGCCTGCGCGGTGCGGGTGACGGTGGCGACGTTGACCCCGGCGAGCTGGGCGAGCTCCGCCGTCGAACCGAATGACGCCCGCCGGGGCTGGGAAACCAGTACTTCGAGCACGGCCGCCGACTTCGGCCGCAGTCCGCGTTCCGGCGTCCGATCCCGAAGCCACGCCTCGAAACCGTCGTCGGTTCCCGTCTCTGTCACGCGTACCCTCCCTCGACCGCGCCACGGTAACGCATCGTGCTCACCAAACCACTTGCAACAACCATTGCAGTTTTACTGAAACGCAGTATACGTTGTCCGCACTCCTCGTCGCCCGAACCACGGAAGGCGTTCCCCATGACGCTTCTGGCACGACTGGACCGGCTTCCGCTGAGCCGTCCCCATTACCTGCTTCTGTTCATCGGCGGGCTCGGCTACACCTTCGACGGCATGGACTCCGCCGTCGTCGCCTTCCTCCTGCCCAGCGCGAAAGCCGCATGGGGACTCGACAACGGACAGCTCGGGCTGATCGGTTCGGCGACACCGTTCGGCTTCCTCTTCGGCGCGATCGCCGCCGGCCTGCTCGGCGACCGCATCGGCCGCAAGAAGGTCATGATGTACGCGCTGGCCTTCTACGCGGTGTTCTCGGTGATCGCCGCGTTCTCCCCGAATTACGAGGTCTTCCTGGGAGCACGCGTACTGGCCGGGGCGGGCGCGGGCGCCGAAAGCGCGATCATCGCGCCGTTCCTGTCCGAGTTCGTCCCCGCCAAACGACGCGGCTGGTTCGTCGGCGCGCTGGCCGGGTTCTTCTCGTTCGGGTTCGTCATGGCCGCACTGATCGGCCGGTTCATCGTCCCGACGGTGCCGGAGGGCTGGCGTGTCGCGCAGCTGATCACGGCGTTGCCGATCGTCATGCTGCTGTGGTGGCGCCGGTCCCTGCCGGAGTCACCACGCTTCCTGGTCGCGAACGGACGTCACGACGAAGCCGAGAAGATCGTCGCGAAGCTGGAGCGAGACGTCGAAAAGGCGACCGGGGAAACACTTCCGCCGGTCACCGAGACCGATGTCCAGCCGGTGACCGAGACGCCGAAGGTCAACCTCTTCAGCGCGCTGAAGTTCCTGTGGAGCCCGGCGATGGCGCGCCGGACGGCGGTGATCTGGACCGTCTGGTTCGTGATCACGTTCTCCTACTACGGTTTCTTCTCCTGGATCCCGACGCTGCTCATCGAACGCGGGATCACCGTGACGAAGAGCTTCGAGTTCTCGATCATCATCTATCTGGCCCAGATCCCCGGGTACTTCTCCGCCGCCTGGCTTTCCGAACGGCTCGACCGCAAGCACACCATCGCGTTGTACCTCGCGGGGTCGGCGGTGAGCGCGTTCTGGCTGAGCCAGATGGACGCGGCCTGGTCGATCACCCTCGCCGGGGCGGTGCTGTCGTTCTTCCTCAACGGCACCTACGCCGGCGTGTACTCCTACACCCCCGAGGTGTTCCCGACCTGGATCCGCGCCAGCGGGACCGGGCTGTCCAGCGCGTTCGGCCGGGTCGGCAGCATCCTGGCCCCGACGATCATCGGCCTTTCGGCGGCGAGCCTCGGGTTCGCCGGCGTCTTCGGCATGACCACCGCCGTGCTGGCGGCCGGGGTGGTGGTCGTAATCGTGTTCGGCCTCTCCACCGCCGGCCGGTCCCTGGAAGAACTCACCGAACACGGCGCCCCCGCGGCGACCGCGAAGGAGATGATGAAATGACCGTCTCACTGTCCACTGTGGAGGACAAGACCCGCGCGACGATCGGCGTGCGGCTGTTCACCGTGCTGGCGTGGGTGCCCGAACGGCAGGCGTTGCGGCGGGTGCACAGCAGCCATCCGCGCGAGTACCCGGTGGGCGGTGAGAAGACCGTCGAGGTGGCCGCGGGCTGGCTGGCGCGGTGCGTCACCGGGCAAGAACCCTACTTCGGGGCGGACAGCGCGGCGGTGCGGGAGATCTTCGCCGACCACGACCTGATCGCCGGACTCGGCTGCGGCGCGGTGATCAACGTGCCCGTGGTGGACGACGACGGGAACACGCTCGGCGTCCTCAACATCCTCGACGCCGAGGGCAGCTACGACGACGCGTCCGTCGAGGCTGCCGTGTCTCTGGCACCGTTGGCCGTCCCGGCCCTGCGCGAACTGAAGGAGACCTGGTGAACGGATCACTGCTGCTGCGCAACGCCCGCCTGCTCGACCCGGTCAAGGGCGAGTACACCGAGGGCGACCTGCGATGTGAGGACGGCCGGATCGTCGAGACCGGCCCGGGTCTCACCACCACCGCCGGTGACGTACGGACCGAAGACCTGCGCGGTGCCGTCGTGCTGCCCGGTCTCGTCGACGCGCATGTGCACGTGACCGCGTCGACGGCGGATCTCGGCTCGCTCCCGGCGTCGTCACCGTCCTATGTGGCCGCGCACAGCGCCAGGACGATGAGCCGGATGCTGGACCGTGGCTTCACCACCGTCCGCGACGCGTCGGGTGCCGACTACGGTCTCGCCGACGCACAGGCCGAAGGCTTGTTCCGGGGTCCGCGGCTGCTGTTCTGCGGTCGGGCGCTGAGCCAGACCGGCGGGCACGGCGACAGCCGCACCCGCGGCGCCAACGCCAGCGACGATCATCCGTGCTGCGCCGGTCTCGGCCGGGTGGCCGACGGTGTCGACGCGGTCCGCGCGGCGGCACGCGACGAACTGCGCAAGGGGGCGCACCACATCAAGGTGATGGCCTCCGGCGGCGTCGCCTCCCCCACCGACCGCGTCGATTCGGTCCAGTACTCCGCGGAGGAACTGCGCGCCATCGTCGAGGAGGCGGAGGCGGCGAACCGTTACGTGGCCGCGCACGCCTACACCGCCCGCGCCGTGAACCGCGCGCTGGAACTGGGTGTCCGGTCGATCGAGCACGGCAACCTGATCGACGACCTCAGTGTCGAACTGTTCCTGCGCCACGACGCTTTCCTCGTGCCTACTTTGGTCACCTACTGGGCGCTGAAGGAGGAAGGGCGCGAGCACGGCCTGCCGGAATCGAGCTGGCGCAAGGTCGACGACGTGCTCGGAGCGGGCATGGCGGCACTGGAACGCGCCGCGCGAGGCGGGGTGAAACTGGTCTACGGCAGCGATCTCCTCGGCGGCATGCACCGGCACCAGAACCACGAATTCCGGCTGCGCGGCGAGGTCCAGCCCGCATTGGACGTCCTCCGCTCCGCGACGTCGGCCGCGGCGGACCTGCTGAACCTGACCGGTGAGATCGGCACGCTGGCCCCGGGCGCGCACGCGGATTTGCTCGTCGTCGACCGGGATCCGCTGGCGGACATCGGGGTGCTGGCCGAACCGTCACGTTTCCGGCACGTGATCCAGGGCGGGACAGTGGTCTCAGGCTCGTGAGGGTGACCCACGACCTAGAGGACGAATCCGGCGGGGAACGGGTCGTCCGGGTCGAGCAGGTAGGTGGCGTTGCCGGTGATCCACGCCCGCCCCGAGAACTCCGGCACCACGGCGGGAACGCCGCCGACGGTGGTCTCGGCGACCAGTTCACCGGTGAAGGTGGTGCCGATGAACGAGCTGTTCTCGAACGGCGTGTTCAGCGGAAGCTCGCCGCGGGCGTGCAGTTGCGCCATCCTCGCCGAGGTTCCGGTGCCGCACGGCGATCGGTCGAACCAGCCGGGGTGGATGGCCATGGCGTTCCGCGACGCGCGGGCGTCCGACCCCGGAGCGAGGAACTGGACGTGTTTGCAGCCACCGATCAGCGGATCGGCCGGATGCTTCGGCGGGCGCTGGTCGTTGATCGCCGCCATGATGTCCAGCCCCGCGGCGAGGATCCGGTCCTTCTCCGCGCGTTCGAACGGGATGTCCACTTCGGACAGTTCGAGGATGGCGTAGAAGTTGCCGCCGTAGGCCAGGTCGTAGCGCACCTCACCGAGTCCTGGCACCTCGACGACGGCATCGCGTTCCGCAAGGAACGACGCGACATTGCGTAGTTTGACCCGCTCGGCACGGCCGTCGCGGACGTCGACCTCCGCGTGCACGAGTCCGGCGGGGGTGTCCAGACGCACCACGGTCTTCGGTTCGGTCACCTCGACCATGCCGGTCTCCACCAGCACGGTCGCCACGCCGATCGTGCCGTGCCCGCACATCGGCAGGCAACCCGACACCTCGATGTAGACGACGCCCCAGTCGGCGTCGGGGCAGGCAGGCGGCTGCAGGATGGCGCCGCTCATCGCGGAATGGCCGCGCGGCTCGTTCATCAGGAACTGCCGCAGGTGGTCCAGATGCGCCATGAAGTACCGGCGCCGTTCAGCCATGGTGTCGCCGGGGATGACGCCGACCCCGCCGGTCACCACCCGCGTCGGCATGCCCTCGGTATGCGAGTCGACGGCGGTGATCGACCGGATCGAACGCACTACGCCACCCCCAGCGAGGCGAGCGCGCGGCCCATGTCCGCGCGGACCTGCTCGCGGTGCTCGTCGGTCAGCGGCCCACGCGGCGGACGGCACGGCCCACCGTAGCGCCCGACGAGGTCCATGCCGAACTTGATGGCCTGGACGAACTCGGTCCGCGAGTCCCAGCGGAACGCGGCCACCAGCGGTTCGTACAGCGCCCGTGCCTCCTCGAGTTTCCCGGACGTCGCCAGTTCGAACAAGCGCACCGATTCTGCGGGGAACACGTTCGGGAAACCGGCGAACCAGCCCGTCGCGCCCATCAGCAGGCTTTCCAGCACGACGTCGTCGGCGCCGCTGATCACGTCCAGCCCCGGCGCCTGCTCACGGATCTCCAGCACCCGCCGGACGTCGCCGGAGAACTCCTTGACCGCCACCACGTTGTCGATCGCGGCGATCTCGGCCAGCAGCTCGGGAGTGAGATCGACCTTGGTGTCGATGGGGTTGTTGTAGACCATGACCGGCAGCCCGACCGACGCCACCGCCTCGAAGTGGGCCAGTACCTCGCCGCGATTCGCGCGGTACATCGTCGGCGGCAGGCACAAGAGGCCGCCGGCGCCGTCCTCGGCCGCGGCCTCCGCCCAGTGCCTGGCCTGGTGCGATCCGGGGCCGTGCACGCCGACGACGACGATCCCGTCCTCGCCGACGGTCTCGATCGCGGTGCGGGCGACCCGGCGGCGCTCGTCGTCGGCGAGCGAGGAGTACTCGCCGAGCGAACCGTTCGGGCCGACGCCCCGGCAGCCGTTGTCGATCAGCCACCGGCAGTGCGCGGCGTAGGCGTCGTAGTCCACGGCCAGGCCGGCGGGCGCCGACTCGTCCACCCGGTACGGGAGGGCGGTCGCGACGACGACGCCACCGAGGTCGGGGGTGCTCATGCGGAGGTCTCCTTCGGTTCGGCGAGTTCGCCAAGCCGGATCGGCTGGGCGATCGGGCGATGGTGCCGTTCGGCTCCGCCGCGGAGTTCGGACACGGTGGTGCCGCAGATCCGGCCCTGGCACGGGCCGAGTCCGGCACGGGTGCCGAGTTTCAGCGCGTGCGAGCCGGGGCAGGCCGGGTCTCGGACCGCGCGAGTGAGCTCGCCGTAGGTGGTTTCCTCGCAACGGCAGACGATCGTGTCCTCACCGAGCCAGCCGCGCCAGGCCAGGCCGATCGGGTGCGCGGTCGCGAGCCGTTCGGCGAAGGTCAGTGCCCGGTCGCGGGCGCGGATCAGTGCCCGGCCCGGAATGCCGCCCGCGGCGACGCATCCGGCCACGGCGCCTTCGGCCGCGGAAGTGACGGCGCCGCCGATCCCGGTGATCTCACCCGCGGCGAAGACACCGTCCACTGTGGTGCGCTGGTCGCCGTCGACGCGGACGAAGCCGCCGTCCAGGACGCAGCCTGCCGCGACGGCGAGTTCGGGCTGGGGAACGAAGCCGTGCCCGACGCAAACCGCGTCGACCTCGTACGTCCGTTCGGTTCCGGGGACGACCGACCAGTCCGCGCGGACCTTGGCGGTGACGACCTCGCGGACGCGGTCGGCTCCGCGTGCTTCGATGACGGCCCGGCCCGATCGGTACGGGACCCGATGCCGCGCCAGCGTGGCGGCATAGCGCGCGAGTTCTCCGGCCTTGCCCGGCTGGGTGGCGAGCAGCCACGGGCGCGCCGACCATCCTTTCAGGACGGTCGCGAACGGGTTTGCTTCCAGCACCGCGACCACCTCGGCCCCGACGCCCAGCAGTGATTCCGCGACCGGCAAGAGGAACGGTCCGGCACCGGCGACGAGCACCCGCCGACCGATCGCGACCCGCTCCCCCTTGGCCAGTGCCTGCGCCGCACCCGCGGTGTACACGCCGGGTAGTTCCCAGCCGGGGAACGGCAGGGTGCGGTCGTGGGCACCGGTCGCCAGGATCAGCGCGTCCGGGTCGAGGGTCAGCCGCCGCCGTCCGCCGCCGTCGGGCTGCCCCCGCAGCACGTGCACCCGGTTCTCCGGGCGGTCCAGCGCCCAGACCGTGGAGCCGGGCCACCACCGGCAGCGCGGGTGATCGAGAACGCGACGACGCCGGTCGAACTCCCGCCAGCCGTGCTGGACCCGGTCCGGCCGCCGTGCGGCGAAAGTGCCGGGCAGCATGCGGTGGTACTGGCCGCCGGGAGCGTCGGCCTGATCCAGCACCGTGACCCGGGCGCCGGCCAGCAGCGCGTGCTCGGCCGCCGCGAGCCCGGCGGGTCCGGCGCCGACGATCACCACCTGCCTCATCCTCCCTCCACCCGGGACTGGGTACGGATTTCGTCACCGTCGGCGGCCGGACGACGGCAGGCGCGGACGTCGGGCACGTCGTTGACCGTGAGCACGCAGTCGAAACACGCGCCGATACCGCAGAAGACACCGCGGGGCGCGCCGGAACGCGTGGTACGCCACGACGTCCGCCCGGCGGCGAGCAGGACACCCGCCACACTCTGGCCCGCGATCCCGGACACGGGTTCGCCGTCGACGGTGATCCGGATCGGGAAGTCGGTGCGGCCCACCGGATCCCGGTCACGGGGAAACAGCCACGCGCTCATCCGGCCACCTCCGCCAGTACCGCCGGACGATCCACGGTGAACTCGCCGACCGGCATCGCGGGTTCGGCGCCGGTGAGCAGTTCGCGCAGCAACCACGCGGTGCCCACGCTCAGCCCGATACCGGCACCCTCGTGTCCGGTGGCGTGCCACAGGTTCCCCAGCCGCGGATCCTCGCCGAGCACGGGGAGGTGATCGTCCACATAGGGCCGGAAACCACCGTAGGCCCGCATGATCGCGGCGTCGGCGAGCGACGGGAAGAGCCGCAGTGCCTTGGCCGCGATGGCGCTCAGGACGTCGGGGCGGATCGTGTCGTCGAAGCCGACCCGGCGCCGGGACGAGCCGATCAGCACGGTACCGCCCCAGGTCGATTCGACGACGGCGGAGGTTCGCAGGTCGCCTGAATCGGCACCGACCGCTCCGACATAATCGGCGTCGTAGACCTTGTGGCGCACCACGCCGGGCATCGGCATGGTGACCAGCACCTCGCCCCGGCGTGGCCGGACCGCGATCGGGGCACCGAGGAGCGCCGACACCTGCCCTGCCCATGGTCCCGCCGCGTTGACGACGACGTCGGCCTCGATGATCTCGCCCGGTACGCGAACCCCGGTGATCCGGCCACTGTGGACAGTCACGCCGACGACCTCGGTATCGGTACGCAACCGGGCGCCGTGGCGCAGTGCGGAAGCCAGCAGGGCGAGCGTCGCGCCCGCGGGCTGGACCTGAGCGTCCTCCGGATAGTGGAGTGCGGTGGTGACGTCGCGGGTCAGCGCGGGTTCGGCGGCCGCGAGTTCCTTGGGGGACAACGGTTCCGCGCGGACACCGGCTTGCGTCTCGGCGAACGCGGTGAGGGCGCGGGCGCCGTCGTCGGTCGTGGCGACCACGATGCCGCCCTTGGGGTCGTACTCCATCGCCGAGGCGGCGTGCGCGTCCTCGTCGGCGATCTCGGCGACCACCCGCGGCCACAACCGCACCGACAGTTTGGCGAGTTCGAGTTCGGCACCCGGTCCCTTGTCGGAGACGAGAACATTGCCTTCACCGTGGGAGGTGGTGCCGCCGGCTGGACGGCCCCTGTCGACGACCACGACGTCGAAGCCCGCCCGGCTGAGCTCACGGGCGCACGCGGCGCCGATGATGCCCGCGCCGAGTACGACCACGCGCGTTCGGTTCATCGACCCTCCAGCGTTCGGTAAAGCGAACGATCGGAGCGTAGGTTCTTCCCTGGAAGAGTGTCAACACCTACCGGGGAGTCAGCCCTTCAACACGGGATGCGGCCTGGCGTCGAGCCGTTCGTCCGCACGGTATTGCAGCAGCAGGACCGAATGCATCGGAGCTTCGATCGCGGTGTAGCAATGCGGCTCGCGGGCATCGAACGCGACGTAGTCCCCTGGTCCGACGTCGACGGTCCGGCCGGCCACCTCGACCCGGAGCGAACCGGTCTGGACGACGGTGTGCTCGATCCCCACATGTCCCTGGGAACGTTGCGGTGCGTCACCGCGTACGACCTGGTCGTAGACCTCGAAAACGCCGTAGCCGGTTTCGATCCGGCGCAGGGGCCGCAGATCCACGCCCTCGCCGCGGAGCACCTCGACGTCGGCCCCTCGCACGACAGTGAGCGCGCCGCCCGCCCGATGGTCGAGCAGGTCGGAGATCGCCACTTCGAGCACCCGGGACAGGCTGAACACGGTTTCGATGGTGGGGTTGCCGCCGCCGGACTCCAGCTGCGACAGCGTCGCCTTGCCGATACCCGATCGCCGGGACAGCTCGGAGAGCGAAATCCCCCTCGCCGCCCTCGCCGCGCGCAGGTTGACCGCCAGCATGTCCCGGATCGAGGGCGTCTCGTCCTCCACCGCTTCTCCCCTGTCGTTCGTCAAACCGTACGACCGGAGGGCGAATCGTTCGCTTTGCCGATCGAGTTCGCCGACATCATGACATGCCGTCCGGCGGGCGGGGCATAGCCGCGGCCGATGGGGCGACGCGATGGTGGGTGGTCCCGGCCGCGATGAAACTTCCTCACCAACCGGTGTGTCACCGTCGACACAGGGTCACGGGCGCACCGTCGTTCCCCTCCAGCGAGGAGATTCCCGTGCAGCTGATCCGCAGATCCGCGGGCCGACGCCTTCGCGCGTTCGGCGCGGTGCTCATCACGACCCTCGGGCTGAGCGTGGCCGTGACCACCGTCCCGGCCACGGCGTCCGCGAACGCCTGCCTGACCGGCACGCTTGCCTTCGACCACCTCGACGCCGAAGCCGGGCCGGGCAAACCCGTCCGCACGCAGGTGGCCCGCAACGCGAACTGGGAGCTGTGGGGCCGCACCGGTTCCGGTGCGGCGAGCCGTCTCGCCGCCGGTATCACCGGCGCGTCCGACGGCCGGTTCACCGCGTGCCACACCGCCTCCCTTGCCGAGGCGTACGTGCGGTTCCGGTCGAGCAGCACGTCGATGTGGCGGGTCGTGAAGGCCGCGAACAACACCACCGACTACACGTTCGACTCGGCACGCCGCACGAACGTGTCCGGCACCCAGGACCTCGGCACGGTGAAGGTCCCCTCGACGCTGCAACGCGCGTGGAAGGTCGTGGACACGCTCAACATTTTGTACTGGAAGCGCGCCAACCCGTCCTCGTCGTGCTGGACCGCCCGCCAGTCCGACGGCCGGTGCGACCAGATCACCTTCGTCTGGGACCCGAAGGTCGCCGACGGCGGTTACTGGGACTACCCGAACACAAACTACGTCTTCCTCGGCAACACCATGCCCGACTCGAAGCATCTCGTGCTCCACGAAGCCGGGCACTGGCTCCAGTGGCAGCTTTACGGGCGTGCCTTCCCCGTGGTCGACAACTGCAATCCGCACTACGTCCAGAAGCACAGCTCGAAATCCTGCGCGTGGACTGAAGGCTTCGCCGACGCCGTCGCCGCCTACGCCCTCGGCGACTACCGGTACGTGTACGACAACGGGAACTCGGTCGGCTTCGAGAACAACGGCCCGACCGCGGGCTGGGATGACGGCGACACCGTACAGGGCCGGGTCGGGTCGTCCCTGCTGGATCTCTGGGCGTCGAATGGGCCGGACGGCGGCAACTGGAACCGCACGATCGCGCTGATGACCCGGGACTTCAGCCAGGACTTCCGTGAGTACTTCACGAAGGACCGGCCCGCGGCCGGCCTTTCGGCAACCGGTGCGGCCGCGCGGATCCTCGCCGGGCACACCATCTCCTACTGACTCCGGCGTCGGAGGGCCGGGCCGCGACCCGGCCCTCCGACGGTTCACCCCCTGGCCGCCCGGACCCAGGCGGTGATCTCGTCGGCGGTCGACGGGAAACCGCCGGAAAGCAGGTCGTGGCCGTCACCGGTGACCACGACGTCGTCCTCGATCCGGATGCCGAGACCGCGTAGTTCCGGCGGCACCGTGCGGTCGCCGGCGTGGAAGTAGAGACCGGGCTCCACCGCCAGCGCCATACCCTCGGCGAGGGTGCCCTCCCGATAGGCGGAGGGGTGGGCGGCGGCGCAGTCGTGGACGTCCAGCCCGAGGAAATGGCCGGTCCCGCAGACGATGTAGCGCCGGTGCTGCTGCCCGTCCGCCGACAACGCCTCGTCCACCGACACCGGAAGGAGGCCCCAGTCGTGCAAACCCTCCGCGAGCACCTTCAACGCCGTCGCCTGGAAAGCACCGTAGTCCTGGCCCGGCCGGACCTCGGCCAGCGCGGCGACGTGTGCCTTGTGCACCAGGTCGTAGACGTCGCGCTGGGCCTTCGTGAACTCGCCGCCGACCGGGAAGGTGCGGGTGATGTCGGCCGTGTACAAGGAATCCAGCTCGACACCGGCGTCCAGCAGCAGGAGGCTGTCCTCGGTCACCCGGCCGTCGCAGCGAGTCCAGTGCAGGATCGGCGCGTGCGGTCCGGCCGCGACGATCGAGGTGTACCCCGGCCCGACGCCCTCGGTCCGGGCCCGCCGGTCGAAAGTGCCCTGCAGCCAGCGTTCCCCGCCACCGCGGACCGCCTCCGGCAGCGCGGCCAGTACGTCGGCGAACCCGCGCGCGGTGGCGTCGACGGCGTCACGCAACTGGCCGATCTCCCAGTCGTCCTTGATCCGGCGTAGTTCCGCGAGGACCGTGCGCAGCCGCTCGCTGTGGCCGTAGCCGAACGCGTCCAGACCCGGATCGACCCCGGCACCGGCCAGCACGCCGGGGTTCCGCCCGCGCAGGCCGTGCGCGAGGTCTTCGAGCGGGCGGCAGTCGATGCCGAGTGCTTTGCCATACGCGGCCGGGCCGGCGGCGGTCCCGACCCACAGCGGGCTGGTGTCCGCGTCGCCAACGAAGTCGGGCTCGTGCGACTCGGCCGGGCGCGGAACGTACAGCGTGGCGTGGTGGCCGTCGCCTGCCGGAGTCAGCACCAGGATCGCGCCTTCACGCTGGCAACCGGTGAGCCAGACGAAGTCGCTGTCCGCCCGGAATCCGTGGAAGGTGTCGTTGGAGCGCACCACCGGACGGCCCGCCGCGAGCGCGATGCGCTGCCCCGGCAGTTCCGCGGACAGCCGGTCGCGATGGGCGGCCGCGGCCTCGGCGGTGCCCGGCGGGACCTCGACCACGTCGTCGACGGGGTCCCAGCCGTCCTGGATCCAGTTCCGGAACCCTCTGGCGGCCAGCAGCGCGCGCAGATCCGGCCGGGTTCGGTCGCCGGTCATCGGCTCCCCTTTCAGGTAGTCGGAGTCCTCGCCGCACCTTCACATCGCGAAGGCACGGGCCGTAATGACCGGCGGCGATAGACTCCGCCTATGGCCCTGGAGATCCGGCACCTGCGGGCGATCTGCGCCATCGCCGAAGCAGGCAGCCTCTCGCAGGCGGCCGCCGCGCTCGGCATGTCCCAGCCGTCGCTGACCTCCCTGCTCCAGCGGCTCGAACGGCAGATCGGCGCACCGCTGTTCGTGCGAAGTCACACCGGCGTGACGCCGACCCCCGTCGGCGAACAGACCCTGCGCCGGGCACTGACCCTGCTCGTGGAGTTCGACAGGTTCGAAAGCGACCTGCTCGGCGCACTCGGCGACGGCCCGCTCCGGCTCGGTACGTCCCAAATGGACTGTCTGCCCACGTTCGTCGAACGGCTGGACGACGCTCTGCCGGGACTCGACGTCACCGTGCACGTGGAGCCGTCCAGCGCGGTACTGGCGCAGGCGCTGGCACGCGCGACCCTCGACATCGCCGTCATCGCCATGTCGGACGATCAGGAAGTACCACTGGCGAAACACCTGGGGCACCGTGTCCTGTTCTCGTGGATCCCCGTGTTCGTGGGACTTCCGGCGCGGCACCGGCTGGCGGCCTCCCTGGAGGTCGACCTCGCCGATCTCGCGGATGAGGCGTGGATCGGCCCGCCGGGTCCCGAAGACGGCTCGCTGACGTCCTTGCGCGCGGCGACCCACCGAGCCGGTTTCACCCCGCGGATCCGCTTCGAATGCCCGAACGGCGGCGGACGGCACCTGATCGCCGCCGGGCAGGCCGTGCAACTGGTGGAACCCACCGCACCCGAACTACCCGGCATGGTCGTCCGGCCGCTGAAGGGCGACCCCATGCGAATGCGGCTCGTCTTGGCGTGGCGTAAGGAACGGCTGACGTGGGACCAGACCGAGAACGTCTATCGCGCGGTGATGACGTCCTACACACGGCACGCGATGGCTTCGACGCCGTTCCGGACCTGGTGGGAGCGGCGGCGGAGTTCTCAGTCCTGGGACGGGCTGGTCGACTTCTTCCGGACGGCGGATTCGTGAGGCGGCCACGGCTTGGGTCGTCGGGGTCGGTGTCCGGGATGCCGGGTCGCTGCCGGAGTCTATGAAGGATCTGGGACGTTGAGTGTCCCAAATCCTTCATAGACAAGCTCGAGAAACGTCACTTACCTCACGACCCACCCGGCAACGTCCGGTCTCCGGCCACGGACGCACCGCTTCCGAACACCCTGTAACCAGATCCCGGCTCGCCGCGATTGACCTCCAGTACCGGGGGAACGGAGACGGGAGATGATGACGCAACGGCTGTGGCTGGGACTGGCGGTCGTCTACACGTGCACCGCCGTGATCCAGCTCTACCTTCTGGCCAGTACCGGCGCCTTCTGGGCCGGGACGCTGACCGCGGCGGGCTTCGCGGCGGCACTCCTTTGTGCCTTCGCCGCTTGGAAAGCCGCACGACGACGGAAGGACGCCATCAGGGAACTCGAGCGACGGCCTTAGCGAAAACCGGGATACGGGGCGGCCCAAGGCTTGTCGTCGAGCCCGGTTCCGTTGGCCGCGTAGGCGAAGTTACTGCTCGACGTCCGCCCTCGGGAAAAGTGGGGCTTGGCCTGGGAAAAGGCCCTGAACGAGTAGTCATGCGGATTGGTGAATCCTTCACTAATCCGCGGTGCCACGTATCGCCGACGGCGTCGGGCGGCGTACGGTTACGGGTACGTGAGGTTGAGTCCACCAGCCCGCGCGAACGACCCGCATGTCCGCGGCCCCGCTTTTCCAAGGGCGACGCGGCGGCGAGTTCACTTGCGCAGCGTTGTGCAGGCTTACCCGTTGTCCGTCTCGTCCCCGGCTACCCGGGAGACAGCACCATGACCGACCGGCTTCCGTTCACCAGAGGCAACCGCGATGGCCCCGACCTCGGGACCGTCCTCTCCACGACCGTTCCGCAGCCGCGGCCGTCGGCCGAACACCTGTTACGCGTCCGGCGAACCCAGTGGAGTGAAAATCTGCTCGTCGTCTCCGCCGAGGGCGAGATCGACCTCGCCACCGCCGGGCGGCTCGAACTCGAACTGCTGGGCGACCTTCCCGCCGCCACGGTGCTCGACCTCACCGACGTCACCTTCATGGGTGTCGCGGGCTTACGCGTCGTCGAATCCGCCGTTGCCCGCGGCCAGGCGAAACAACGTTGGACAGGCGTCGTCGCGAGCACCCGCCCGGTGCTGCGGCTGCTGCAGTTGTTCGGCGTCGACACCCGCATCCCGCTTTACCGGCACCTGACCCAGGCCGTCCAGGCGGTGCCGCGTCCCTGATCGTCAGGGACCGGCGAGCGGCAGCAGCGTGGAAAGTCCCGTTTTCAGTGCCAGCCGCCGGATAGTCGGCGACGGCAGGAAACTCAGGTCCACCCCTTCGGTGGCACATCGGGCGTTGATCCCGACCAAGGTCGCGAGGCCGGTGGAATCGCAGAACTCCACTCCCGCGAGGTCGACGACCAAGCGGCCGGGCACCGGATCCAGGGCCTCTTCGAAGGTCTCCTTGAGGTCCTCGGACGTCGTCAGGTCGATTTCCCCCGCCACGCCGATGACCACCTGGGCGCCATCGGGCCGGGTGACCGTCGCCGAGAACGGAACCTCCCTGATGTGGTCGTCTCCGCTCGCCACCGTCACACTCCCTCACCGTCCGCACACCGAGAGTCCCGAAGATATCCGATGACCGCGCCTGCCCGCTTGCGCGGCACTCGCGACCGGTTCGGCGCGGTGCCTTAGCCTGGTGGAAGGATCCGGCGGTCGTGGACCGCGGCGGGTGACGAGGAGAAGCTCCGTGATGCCGATAGACGAGCCGGTTCGCAAGCGCACTGAGAAGCTCGTCCGCGCGGTCGCCGCCGTACCCGCCCAGGCCGCCGCGTTGCGGGATGTCCTGGCGAAGTGGGCCCTCGAACGGGGCCTTCCCCGGGAGCTGGCCGAGGATCTGAAGCTCACCGCCTACGAGGCGATGACCAACGTCGTCAGACACGCCTACCCCGACGGCACGGACGACAACCCCATGACGATCACCGCCGCCCACGACGACGACACGGTCACGATCATCGTCGCCGACGAGGGCCGCTGGCGCGACGGCCGCCGCCCCGACGGTGGGCGCGGCCTGCCGATCATCCGCGCGTTCGCGCCCGAATCCTCCGTGACGAGCACGCCGACCGGAACGATCGTCCGGCTTTCCTGGCCCTGCCCCGTCCTCTGACCGTCCCGGGCGCCGGGCTAAGAGCGGGTCGGCGAGGATCCCGTTAACCCAGCTGCCCGGTCGCGCTTGCCCAAGTACAGGAAGGCCCCCTTCCTGTACCTAGGCGCAAGGAAGGGGGCCTTCCTGTAGCCGGTCAGCACGACACCCAGCGGCCCGGTGCCGTTCGGGTTTCGCTCATCGGATGATGTCGTAGACCAGCTTCTGGACGCCGTTGCCGTAGGCCTCGCTCTCCACGAGCTTGAGGTTCTGCTTGTCCTTGTCGGTGTCGCTGAACAGCTTCTTGCCCGCGCCGAGCAGGACCGGGAACACCAGCAGGTGGTAGCGGTCGATCAGGCCGGCGTCGGACAGGTTCCGGTTCAGGTCGGCGCTGCCGTTGACGATGATCGGCCCGCCCTCGGTTTCCTTGAGCTTCGCGACGTCGTCGAGCGAACGCAGGATGGTGGTCTCGCCCCAGTTGTCGACCAGGTCCTCGTCCTTCAGCGTCGTCGAGACGACGTACTTCGGCATCGCGTTGTACCCGGCGAACTCGACGGTCATACCGGGCCACACCGGCGAAAACGCCTCGTAGCTGACACGGCCCAGCAACATCGCCGTCGCCTCGCCCTGTTCACGGCCCTTGAGCTCGTAGGCGGCCTCGTCGAACTCGATCCCGTTGAATGTCCAGCCCGCGTTGCGGTAGCCGGGCTCCCCGCCGGGCCCTTCGACGACGCCGTCGAGCGAGACGAAGGCAGTGGCGATCAGGGTGCGCATTTGGTTTCTCCTAGGTCGTTCCGAAGTGCTTTCGTCACTGCGTCGAACGAGAGCCTACGGATACGACACCGCGCCGGAAGAACTTTTGTCATTCTTCCGCGTCGCGGACGAGGAGGGCGATCTGAACGCGGTTCTCGACGCCGAGTTTGGCGAGCATGTTGCTGGTGTGGGCCTTCACCGTCGCGACGGTGATGTCCAGACGGCGGGCGACATCGGTGTTGGCCAATCCGTCGGCGATGGCGTGCGCGGTCTGCCGTTCCCGGCCGGTGAGCGTGGCCAGCAGCCCGCGTGCGGTGTCGCGGGACGTCCGCCGCGCGTCGGACGAACGCGGTCCGGTGGCCGCGGCGATCAGCCGGGCGGTGGCGGCGGGCGAAAGGGCCGGTTCCCCAGCGGCGACCGTCCGGACGGCATCCAGGATCCGCGTCGGCGGGGTGTCCTTGAGGACGAAGCCGAGCGCGCCGACACGCAACGCGCCCAGCACCATCTCATCCGAGTCGAACGTCGTGAGCACCAGGACCCGTGGCGGCTCTGGAAGGGCGAGGATCTCCTCGGTCGCGCTCAGCCCGTCCCGTCCCGGCATCCGGACGTCCATCAGAACGACGTCGGGCCGGTGTTCCTTCACCACGGTGATCGCGGTGTCCCCGTCGGCGGCCTCCCCGACGACGACCAGGTCGTCCTCGCCGTCCACGATGAGCCGCAGCGCCATCCGGACCAGATGCTCGTCGTCGACGACGACTACCCGCACCCGCTCGGTGCCCATTCACTCGCTCCCTTCGTGGATCTGCCACGGCAGCCGCGCGCCGAGCACGAAACCGCCGTCCGGTTCCCGGTGATGGTCCAGTTCACCACCGGCCAGCGCGACCCGTTCGGCGAGGCCGAGCAGGCCGAATCCCGACGCGGGCGGGCCGGTGACCCTCCGCGAGGCACCGGAATCGCGGATGGTCACCCCGACTCCGTCGCCCGCTTTCCCCTCGACGGTGACCGCCACTCGGGCTCCCGGCGCGTGTTTGCCCGCGTTGGTCAGCCCTTCCTGGACGATCCGGTAGACGGTCCGCGCGATCGCGTCGGGCGGCTCACCGGACGTCGTGACCGAGAACTCGACGTCCAGCCCCAGCGCCCGCGCGTCCGCGACGAGCGCGGGAAGGTCGGCGAGCGACGGTTGCGGTGGCTCCAGTCCTTCCGGCCCGGCCCGGAGCACACCGAGGACGTCGCGCAGTTCTTCCAGCGCCTGATGGGATCCGTCGGCGATCCCGCGGGCCAGTTCCGCGACCTGCGCCGGCGGGAGATCCACGCGGTGCCCCAGCACACCCGCCTGCATCGCGACCAGCGAGACCCGGTGCGCGAGGACGTCGTGCATCTCGCGGGCGATCCGGTGCCGTTCGAGGATCCGCGCCTCGGCCGCGCGGGCGAGCTGCTCCCGCTCCGCGCTCTCGGCCCGCTCCCGCAGTGAACGCAGTTCCTCCCGGCGCGCGCCGATCGCGGCGCCGACGGCCACCACGATGCCCACCATGAGCAGGGGCACGCTGAGCGTCAGCCAGAGCGGTTCCGGGACGGCACGCTGGGGATAGAGGTCGGCGGTGAACAGCGTGCTGACCACGCACAGCGCCGCCGCGACCAAGGTCTCCACCGGGCGCCGCCGGGTCGCCAACGAGCAGAGTGCCAGCATGGCGGCGCCGCCGGAGAGCACCGAAGCCGTCGAAGCGATGATGACGCCGATCGCTATCACGACCGGGAAGCGACGCCGCCAGAGCAGTGCGACCAGACAGCCGATCGCTATCAGCGGGTCACCGGTGACCAGCCAGGCGACCCTCGGGCCGCCGTAACCCGGCGGGACCTGCGCCGCGACGAGGATCCAGAGCACCACCCCCAGCGCGGCCGCGGCCAGCAGCCGCCAGATCTGCTGCCACGGCCGGAGCGGCGGTGCGGCGTCGGTGATCACCGGCCCATCTTCGCCGATCCGGCCGGAGCGGCGCGGCCGGACACGGGATGAACCCGGCCGCGACCTCGGTCGGGTTCGGAGCCGACTTTGGTCGGACACGGTTCACGACGTGAGGCCGATGCGGGTTTCCCGCCGGGGGTCCGCCGGTCCGCTAGGATCCGCAGCCGGGCGATTCCGGTCCACCGTGGACGGAGGTCGCGGGTCTGGTCGAGCGCGGGAGAAGGTGCATGGCGGACGGAGTCGGCTCGCTTTCGGGGTGGTCTGCGGAACCCGCCGAAGTGACCAGCTACGTCGGCCGCGACGCCGAGACCGGCGAGGCGCACCGCCTGCTGGAGACGGCGTCGCTGGTCACGCTGACCGGACCCGGCGGCGTTGGCAAGACCAGGCTGGCCTGGCGGATCGCGACCGCCCACCGCGAGGCGACCGCCGACGAGGTCGCGTTCGTGTCGCTGGCCGAACTGCGGGAACCCGCGTTGCTGGTGCCGACCGTCGCGAACGTGCTCGGCTTCGGCGACCGCTCGGCGAAACCGGCCATTGACGTCGTCGTCGAGGCGCTTCGGGCAAGCCGGTTGCTGCTGGTGCTGGACAACTGCGAACACCTGGTGGACAGCTGCGCCTGGTTTGCCGACACCATCGCCCGGCAATGCCCGGAGGTGACCGTGCTGGCCACCAGCAGGCAGTCACTCGGGGTGGCGGGTGAACGGGTCCTGCCGGTACCACCGCTGGGCGTGCCCGAACAGGGCGACTCCTTCGAACGCGCGGTGAGCCACGAATCCGTGCGCTTGTTCGTGGACAGGGCGAGTGCGGTCGCGCCGTCCTTCCGGCTCACCGAGGAGGACACCGGACCGCTGATCCGGCTGTGCCGACGGCTCGACGGGTTGCCGCTGGCCATCGAACTGGCCGCCGTCCGCGCGCGGGCGTTGTCGCTGAGCCAGCTGGCCGACCGGCTCGACCAGCGGTTCTCCGTGCTGGCGAAGGATCGGCGCGGGCGGCCGGAACGGCACGAGACCATGCGGGCGCTGATCGACTGGAGCCACGACCTGTGCACCGGGCCGGAGCGGTTGCTGTGGGCACGGGCGTCGGTGTTCTCCGGCAGCTTCGACCTCGACGCCGCGGAGCAGGTCTGTTCCGGCGGCGAACTGCCGAGGGACCGCGTCCTCGAAGTCGTCGACGGGTTGCTCGACAAATCCCTGCTGCTGCGCGAGGAGTACCCGGGCGGCGTGCGGTACCGGATGCTGGAATCGGTCCGCGAGTACGGCGCCGACCGGTTGAGCGAAGCGGAGGCGACCGCCGACTTCCGGAAACGGCATCGTGACTGGTTCGCCGAACTCGCCTGCCGGTACGCGACCGAATGGCTCGAAACCGATCAGCTCGGCTGGATCGGGCGGCTGCGCCGCGAACACGCCAACCTGCGCGTCGCGCTCGACTACTGCGCCGGCACTCCCGAAGACGCCGTCGCCGGTCTGCGGATGTTGCGTGACGTCAAGGAGTTCTGGATAGTCCGCGGGCTGAACACCGAAGGCAGGATGTGGGTCCGGCGTCTCGACGAAGCCGCCGCGCCCACCGCGCCGGAGCGCGCGCACGGGCTGTGGCTGTCCGGTTTCCTGGCCTTGGTGCAGGGAGATCTGCCCGCGTATCGGTCCATGATGGACAGAGCGGCCGCCGAAGCCGAGGCGACCGGCGACGAACTCGCCGCCGCGTATGTGCTCCACGTCCGCGCCTACGCCGCGCTGATCGGCGACGACATGCCCGAAGCGTCGCGGCTGTTCGGCGCGGCCATCGATCTCTTCCGCGTGCACGGCGACGAGGGCGCGGAACTCTGGGCGGGCTACAACTACGGGCTGGCCGTCTGGCTGGACGGCGACATCGACCGCGGCCGGGCGATCCTCGCCGAATCCGTCGAACGCTGCGAGCGCAGCGGCGAGGTCTTCTGGCGAGGCTGGGCGTTGTGGTCGCGGGCCGCCGCCGAGTACCTCCAAGGCGACCTCGCGGTGGCGACCCGTTGCTGCGAACAGGTCCTGCGCCTGCACGCCAGGGTGGACGACCGGGTCGTCGTCGGGTTCACGCTCACCGTCCTGGCAGGCTGCGCGGCCCGCACCGGCCGTCCTCACCGGGCCGCGATCCTGCACGGTGCCTCGATGAACGTCTGGCGCACGGTGGGCGCGTGGCCGACCCGGTACGAGGCCTTCGCCGAACCGCTGCGGGCCGACACCGACCTCGTCACCGCGGCGGTGGGCTGGGAGATCGCGATCAAGGAGTTCACCGACGGCGCCGCGATGACCACCGGCGACGCCATCGCGTACGCCCTCGAAGAGCGGTCCCCCACGGCCACGAAGCAGACCGCCCAGGTGCTCACGAAACGCGAGACCGAGATCGCGCACGTGGTCGCCGAGGGGCTGACGAACCAGGAGATCGCCGCCCGGCTCGGCATCGCCCGGCGCACCGTCGACACGCATATCGACCACATCCTCACCAAGCTCGGCTACGCCAACCGAGTGCAGGTCGCCACCTGGGTGACGCGGTCCGCCGGCTGACGCTCACGCCGCCCTGATCGGCGTGACGGGACAGGCGGGTTCCGGGGCTCGCGGGTCGGCCCGCAGGGCGATCCGCAGGTCCAGCCGCGCCTCCGGATCGTCAAGGGCGTCACCGAACAACGTGCGGAGGCGCCGGAGACGGTTGCGGACGGTCTGCGGGTGCACGCCGAGGTTGTCCGCGATCTCGGGGGCGCCACCGCGGGCGGCGAGCATCGCTTCGAGGGTTTCGGCGAGTTTGGTGCGCTCGTTCGGCGGCAGATCGGCGATCGGCGCCAGGCTACGGGTGACGAGGGCGCTGGTCAGGACCTCGTCGGCGAAGAGCCAGTGGGTGGTCAGGTGGTCCGACCAGCGTACGAGCGGACCGTCCTCGATCACCTCGCGCCGGACCAATTCCAGTGTCCGGCGGGCCCAGCGCAGCGACGTCGACGCGTCGGCGGGCGCCACCGCGGGCCCGGCCGCCGCCCGCGCGCCGGCGAGCACCCCGCTGATCTCGACGTCTTCGGGGACCAGCAAGTACGGGTACTCGCCGGTGAGGTCGGCCAGCACCTCCGGGCCGAAGGAGGCGCGGACCGCGCCGGGCTCCGCGGCGACGGCGACGACCCTGGCAGGCGGCACCCACCCCGCTTCCACCGCCAGAGCGGCCCATTTCGCGGGCGGACGGCCGCTCGTGATCTCCCTGAGCAGATCTTGTCGCAACTCGGCGACCGAAGGGTTGTGAGCGGCCCGGTAAGCCGAGGTGGAGAGCCGGGTCAGGACGTCGGCGCAGCGGAGCAGCGCCTCGACGCCGGTGTCCACCAGTGCCGCCCCGGCACCCGGCTGCCGCGACAGCGAGGCCAGCACGGGCAGTGCCCACCGGCCGGCCGAATGGTAGGCCCGGGAGAGCCGGTCGAGGTCCTTGCCCGCGGCGTACTCGGCGACACCCGCTTCCCGGAAGGCGTCCGCGCCGACCGCGATACCCGGTGCCACGGCAGGCCCGTCGTGCTCCAGGAGCAACGCGACGAACTCCGTGGCACGCGCGTCGAACAGGGGTGCGTGTTCGGGCAGGGCGTGCCGGACGCCGTCGACGACCGCGCGGGCGATCACGAGCGCGGCGGAGCGGGCTGGAGCGTGGGACGCGGTCATCGTCGACCTCCGGAGCAGCGGGAATCGTCGGATCGCCGAGTCTGCTACTCCGGAGTAACGGGCACATCGGGTGAATTACGTACTCGGGCCTCTCGGCCGTACGGATCACCCGTTCGTGGCGTTCGGCCCACCCGGGTCAGGCGTTCGGGTCGAACGACGAGTCCCGGATCCCCAGCCGCGCGCTGCTTATTCGCAAACAGCGCCGTGAGCCGCGCTCTGGACGACCTTCGCGTACTTGCCGAGGACTCCCCGCGTGTACGCCGGCGCCTTCGGCTTCCACCCCTCACGACGTGCTTCGATGTCGTCGATCTCGACCTCCAATGTCCGGTTCGCGACGTCGAGGGTGATCGGGTCCCCGTCGCGGACAAACGCGATCGGCCCGGCGTCGACGGCTTCTGGCGCGATGTGGCCGACGCACAGGCCGGTCGTGCCGCCGCTGAACCGGCCGTCGGTGATGAGCAGGACGTCCTTCCCGAGCCCGGCGCCCTTGATCGCGCCGGTGATGGCGAGCATCTCGCGCATCCCCGGACCGCCCTTCGGCCCTTCGTACCGGATGACGACGACGTCGCCCGCGACGATCCGGCCCTCGGTGAGCGCGTCGAGGGCGGCCCGCTCGCCGTCGAACACCCGCGCGGTGCCGGTGAACGTCGACTCGTCGAAACCCGCCGACTTCACGACGGCGCCTTCGGGCGCCAGCGATCCCTTGAGGATGGTCAGCCCGCCGGTCTTGTGGATCGGCCGGTCGAGCGGCCGGATGATCTCGCCGTCGACACCGGCCGGAGCGATGCCTTCGAGGTTCTCGGCCATGGTCTTGCCGGTCACGGTGAGGACGTCGCCGTGCATGAGCCCGGCGTCGAGGAGTGCCTTCATCACCACCGGGATGCCGCCGACCTTGTCGACGTCGTTCATCACGTACTTCCCGAACGGCTTGAGGTCACCCAGATGCGGGACCTTGTCGCCGATCCGGTTGAAGTCGTCGATGCGGAGGTCGACCTCCGCCTCCCGCGCGATCGCGAGCAGGTGGAGGACGGCGTTGGTCGAACCACCCAGCGCCATCACGACGGCGATGGCGTTCTCGAACGCCTCCATGGTCATGATCTGCCGCGCGGTGATGCCCTGGCGGAGCATGCCGACGACGGCCTCCCCCGAGCGGTGGGCGAAACCGTCACGGCGCCGGTCGACGGCGGGTGGCGCGGCCGAACCAGGCAGCGACATGCCGAGCGCCTCGGCCACCGAGGCCATCGTGTTGGCGGTGTACATCCCGCCGCAGGCACCCTCGCCGGGGCAGATCGCGCGCTCGATGCGGTCCACTTCGGCGCGGGTGATCTTGCCTGCCAGGCAGGCTCCGACGGCTTCGAAGGCGTCGATGATCGTGACGTCCTTGCCGTCCACCTGACCGGGCATGATCGAGCCCGCGTAAAGGAAGACGGAGGCGAGGTCGAGCCGGGCCGCGGCCATGAGCATGCCCGGCAGCGATTTGTCGCAGCCCGCCAGCAGCACAGAGCCGTCGAGCCGCTCGGCCATCATCACCGTTTCGACGGAGTCGGCGATCACCTCCCGCGACACCAGCGAGAAGTGCATGCCCTCATGACCCATGGAGATGCCGTCCGACACCGAGATCGTGCCGAATTCGAGCGGGTAGCCACCACCCGCGTGCACGCCGTTCTTGACGGCCTTCGCCAGCCGGTCCAGCGACAGGTTGCACGGGGTGATCTCGTTCCACGAGGAGGCCACCCCGATCTGCGGTTTGGCGAAATCGTCGTCGCCCATCCCGACAGCGCGGAGCATCCCGCGGGCAGCCGCGCGTTCCAGGCCGTCGGTCACGTCGCGTGAACGAGGCTTCAAATCCGGCTGGTCCTGCGGCATCGGGACACCTTCCGTTCGTGGTGGGACACCGGGCACGCTGCCAACCGGAGGCGCCGGGCGCAACTCCTGCACGTCAGTGCTCTTGTCCGGTGCCACGGGAACCGGCCGCGGCTCTCGAGCCGCTCGCTACTGACACGTCGTTCCGATACCTTCGAAGGACCTGCATGGACGGAGTCCTGATGTTCGCACTCAAGGCCGCTCCCGCCCGGAACCTCCTGCGCCGGGCGGAGGAATTCGCCAAGCCGGTGGCACGCTGGAGTATCAACCACGCGCTCCCCCGCGTGGCACTCCAAGCCGCGGCCCGCCGGGGCGACCTCCAGGGCAGGCTGTCCGTCGAAGCGAGTGGCGGCACCGACCTGACCGGGCTGTTCGACGAGATCCGCTCGCACGGGGCCATCGCCACCACGCGAGTCGGGCAGGTGACGACACGACACTCGTCCTGCAAGGAAATCCTCACCAGTGACGCGTTCAAATCCGTCCGGTTCGTTCCGGACAACCCGCTGCTCAACCGGCTCGCCGCGTGGTCCGCGACCGGGTTGATCCACCCGATTGAACCGCCGTCGCTGCTCGCCAGCGAACCACCCGACCACACGCGCTACCGCAGGCTGGTCACCAGGGTGTTCACCGCTCGCGCGGTCGAGCAACTGCGGGAGCGGACGCAGGCGATCACCGACGAACTGCTCGACGGCCTCGACCCGGCGAACCCCGTCGATCTCGTCGAGGCCTACTGCGGCCTTCTCCCGGTCACCGTCATCAGCCAGATCCTCGGTGTCCCACCGGAAGAACGCGACAGAGTGCTCGCACTGGGCGGTGCCGCGGCGCCCAGCCTCGATCTCGGTCTGCCGTGGCGGACGTTCCGGACCGTCGAAGCGACGCTGGCCGAGTTCGACTCCTGGCTCACCCTTCACCTGGAGAAGCTGCGGGAGAACCCCGGCGACAACCTGCTCAGCAAGCTGATCGCCGCCCGCGAAGACGGCGTCGGCCTGACCGAACGGGAACTCAAGGCGATCGCGGGACTCGTCCTCGCCGCCGGGTTCGAAACGACCGTCAACCTCCTCGGCAACGGCATCGCCCTGCTCGTCCGGTATCCGGGCCAGCTCGGGAAACTGCGCGCGAATCCGGAACTGTGGAGCAACGCCGTCGACGAGATCCTCCGCTACGACCCACCCGTCCTGCTCACCGGACGGCTGTGCGCCCGCGACACCGAGGTCGGCGGGCGGCCCGTCCGCCGGGGCGCGATCGTCAGCACGGTGCTCGCCGGTGCCAACCGCGACCCGGAGATCTTCGACGACCCGTCCGCCTTCGACGTCGAGCGGGCGAACGCGCGAGACCACGTGTCGTTCGGCGCCGGGCGGCATTACTGTCTCGGTGCTTCGCTGGCGAGGATGGAAGGGGAGATCGGGCTGCGGTCGATCTTCGAACGGTTTCCCGACCTGCGGCTCGACGGCGGGGCACGGCGGCGGCAGACCCGGATCCTGCGTGGCTTCGAAACGCTACCCGCGACCCTCTCGTGAGTGTGAAGGACGCGGTCCGGGATCGGCGTCGAGCGCTTCGCCGACGCGCACCGGCTGCTCGACGGCGGGCACCTCCGAGGCAAGCTCGTCCTCACCGTCTGACCCGCCAAGCGGGGATTTTTACCGGACCGGCCAAGAAAACCGGTCAGTAACGTCTCGCCGGTGACGAGGGACCGCGAAGGCAAGGAAGCGCCGGAGTTGCCCGCCCTCACCGGGTTCGGGTGCCTCATGGGGTTCTTCATGACCGTGCTGGCCCTGATCGGGCCGGCCCTGCTCTGGATCAGCACCCGGTTCGATCCCGGCGACGACGATCGCATGGTCGTCGTCGCCATGGGCGCGGTGTTCACCATCGGCTGTTTCGGCACCGTCGGCGCGCACCTCTGGCAGAACTCCAGGGCACGCGAGATCCACCGGGGACTCGACCGGGCAGGCGTCCGCGCCACCGCCGAAGTCGTCTCCAGCAAGCGGATCTGGGTGGGCGAAGTGAGCACACCCGCGGAGGACGTCGATCTGGTCGTCACCGGGCCGGAGGTGCTGACGTTCAGCGCACGGATCGTCACCGAGGACGTCGGCCGCTACGAAACGGGCACACGGATCCCCGTGGACGTCGACCCGCGCACCTTCCTGTTCCGTCTCGCCGACTGACCTCGCCACGATCATTGCCCGACAGCATCGTATCGCTTATCGTATATGAAATTCACCCTCCCGATGCTGCGAGGTGACGTCTTGACCACCGCCACCGCCGACCCGACCACCACCACGGTCGCGCGAGATTTCACTGATTTCCGCACGGTGGTGTCGCATTCCTTCGTGCCGTTGCACGTGACGAGCGAGCACCGCGACCACTTCCGCGGCCGCATCCGCTCGTGCGGCGCCGACGACGTGCGACTGACCGAGGTGACCGCCTCGGCGCACGTCGTCGAACGCACGCCCGAGCTCATCGCCAGGGCGGACAGGCACTACTACAAGCTGAGCCTGATCCTGTCCGGGACCGGGTTGCTGGTGCAGGACAATCGCGAAGCCATGCTGCGCCCCGGTGACGTGGCGTTGTACGACACGCACCGTCCGTATACTTTGGCGTTCGAAGAGGACTTCCGGACGCTCGTGGTGATGTTCCCGCAGCGGCTCATCGATCTCCCCCGCGACCTGGTCGGCCAGCTGACCGCGGTTCCGATGTCGGGCAAGCGCGGTATGGGCAACGTCGTGGTGCCGTTCCTCGCGCAACTCGGCAGCAACCTCGACCAGCTCGGCGGACCGGCGGGTGTCCGGCTCGCGCATACGGCGGTCGATCTGCTCGCCACGCTGTTCGCCAGCGAACTCGACCTCGCCCGCGCGACGGCCGGGCCGCACGACGAACTGATGCGCCGCGTGCTCGCCCATATCGACACGAACCTCTCCTCCACCGACCTCGGCCCGGCGCAGATCGCCGCCGAGCACTACATCTCCACCCGGCATCTGCACGGGCTCTTCCACGAGCAGGGAACGACCGTCTCGGGCTGGATCCGCACCCGTCGTCTCGAACACTGCCGCCGCGAATTGCTCGACCCGGTGCACGCTTCACGGCCCGTCGCGGCCATCGCGGCGAAGTGGGGTTTCGTCGACGCGCCGCATTTCAGCCGCGTGTTCAAGACGGAATTCGGCTGCTCGCCGAGCGAAGTACGGCGCGGCTTGACCGTGAGCGACCGGTTGTTGCCGCCCAGCGCGTGAGCACTGGCCCCGGCCGGGCGGGCGCACCGACGATGACCGCATGTCCGAAGCACCCGAGGAACAGTGGCGTACCTACGACGAGTTCGCCGCCGGAATTGCCACCTACCGACTGCCGAACGCGGACCTGACGGGACGCGAGCTCACCGTCACCCTCGACGACGGCACGACGCTCGCACTGCGGTTCGAGGACGCGGAAACCGTCACCTGCAACGGCATCAAGGATCCTTACGACGCGGTCGCCGTCCGGGACGACGTCTTCTTCGTTAATCTCCCCCACGCCAGTGTGGAAGGTGAAGCGCTCACCGTGGTCTTCTCCACGACGACGCATCGCGCGCTGGCCGTGCGCTCGACGATCGGGGCCGAAGACGTCGAGGGCGTTCCCCGTGTCTCCCAGACTTTCTGGTCCGGTACCACCGACGCGGGCACGCCGACCGGCGACGAACCCGGCCCGTCGCGCGACCTGATCGGCAAGCGCAACGTCTACCGCTACAGCCCGGAACACCTCTACGAGCACGTGTACGTTTCCTCGCAACGCTATGCCTGGCAATGCCTCGAAGGTGTGCAGCGTGGCCATGGCGACATGGACCTGTCGACGGTGTGGAAGTTCCAGGACGGGCTCTACCTGTTCTGCTTCCGCGAATTCCGCATCGCCGTGGCCAGCGTGTGGCTGCACGACCTCGGCTACGCGCTGAAGACGACCGGCGTCTTCCTCGGCCTGACCGGCGACGGCCGGTCGGAACATTCCCGCGCGGGCGGGCACATCTACCCACTCGGCGCCGTCGCCTATCCCGACGCGCAACCGGTCTGAAGGAGCACAAGTGTCCAATGTAGACATCATCGCCGCGCATTACGCCGCGAGCGACCGGGGCGATCTGGCGGGCATGCTGGCCCCGATCGGTCCGCGGACCACCTGGACGGAGGCGGCCGGTTTCCCGTACGCCGGAACCTACACCGGCCCGGACGAGGTCAAGGAGAAGGTCTTCGGCGCGATCGCGGGCGACTGGGACGGCTACGGCTTCGCACTCGATGAACTCGCCGACGCGGGCGACACCGTGATCGGGATCGGCACCTACCAGGGCACGCACCGCAAGACCGATCGCTCGTTCACCGCCCGCGTCGCGCACGTGTGGAAGTTCGACGGCGGCGAGGTCGTGTCGTTCGAGCAGATCGTGGACTCCGTGCCCGTCGTGAACGCGGCGGAAGACCGATGAGGCCCGCACGGCGCCTGGTCGCCCTCGCCGCCGCGGTCCTGCTCGCGACCGCTGGCTGTGCCGGGGCCGAAAGCGGTTCGAGCGGCCCGATCAAGGTCGGCTCGGTCAACGCGCTCAGTGGCGCGGCCACCTTCCCCGAGGCCTCCCAGGCGGCCAAGGCGGTGTTCGACGCGGCCAACGCGAGCGGCGGCGTGAACGGAAAACAGATCGAGTACAAGGCCCTCGACGACAAGGGCGACCCGGCGGCGGCCGCCGCGGCGGCCCGCGAGGTCGTCGGCCGCGACGAGGCGGTGGCGCTGGTCGGCTCGTCGAGCCTGCTCGAATGCGAGATCAACTCCAAGTACTACGAGCAGCAGAAGATCCTGTCGATGCAGGGCATCGGCGTGGACCCGGCGTGCTTCACCAGTCCCAACATCGCCCCGGTCAACGTCGGCCCGTACCACGACATGACGCTGACCCTGCTCTACGGCTCGGAAACGCTGAAGCTCGACAACATCTGCGCGCTGCTCGAAATCGCGGGCAACACGCTGCCGTCGTACCAGGCCGCCATCGACGAGTGGTCGGCCATCACCGGCAAGAAGCTCAAGTACCTCGACGCGACCGTGCCCTACGGCGGCTCCGACTACACCTCCTACATCGTCAAGGCACGCAACGCGGGCTGCAAGGCGATCACGGTGAACCCGGTAGAGCCGGATTCCATCGGCCAGCTCAAGGCCGCCGCCGCGCAGGGCTGGACCGACGTCACGTGGCTGCTGCTCACCAGTGTCTACAGCGAGAACTACGCCAAGGCCATCACCAACGCCGGTGCCGGGGTGTACGTGCCCGCAGAGTTCTATCCGTTCACCGACGCGACCAGCCCGCAGAACAAGGAATGGCGCGAGCTGATGACGAAGAACGGCATCCCGCTGACCTCGTTCAGCCAGGGCGGTTACCTGGCGGCGAAGTACTTCCTCGAGGTCGTACGCGGGATCAGCGGCGACGTCACCCGCGACTCGGTGACCAAGGCGCTGCGTGAGATGAAGCCGATCACCGATCCGATGGTCGGCACACCGTACGTCTTCGGGCCCGGCCAGAACCACCACGACAACACCGCGGGCTGGCCGATCAAACTCGCCTCCGGCTCCAACAAATGGGAGCTGGTCGCGAACGACTGGCTGCACATCCCCAAGAAGTAGGAGGAAACGATGCTGCAGGGAGCGCTGGCCGGCCTGGCCGCCGGCGGACTGTACGCGGTGCTGGCGGTCTGCCTCACGCTGATGTCGCGGCTGGTGCGGGTGGTCAACTTCGCCCAATCGGCCACCGGCATGTTCGGCTGTTACGTGGCGGTGTTCCTGTCCGTCCACTGGGGACTCCCGGTGTGGCTCGCCACCATCGCCGGGATCCTGCTCGGCGGGCTGCTCAGCGCCCTGCTCGGCTGGATCGTCTCGACCTGGCTCGCCGAGGCGGACACCGGTACCCGCTCGGCGGTGACGGTGGCGGTGCTGCTCCTGCTGATCTCGTTGTCGTTCATCCTGTTCGGCAACAAACCGCAGCCGTTCCACCCGATCCTCGACGGTCCGGCGCTCACCGTCGGCGGGGTGGTGATCAGCCAGGTCACCGTGGTCACCGTCGCACTGGCGGTGCTGGTCGCGCTGGCGAGCCGGATCGTGCTGAGCCGCACCCCGGCGGGTGTCCAGCTCCGGGCCTTGTCCGAACGCCCGACGACCGCGGAGTTGCTGGGCATCCCGGCGAAACGGCTCAGTGTCGCGGTCTGGGCGGTCACCGGCGTGGTCAGCACCCTGGTCATCTCGATCGTCGCGCCGTCGCAGTCCAACGACGCGACGTCGCTGGCGATGCTGGTGGTCCCCGCGGCCGCGGCGGCCCTGCTCGGCGGGTTCCGGCGGCTGGACCTCGCGGTCGGCGGCGGGCTGCTGCTCGGCCTGGTCCAGGGCGCGGCCGCGCAGGTCGACGGCCTTTCCGTCGTGCGGTACTTCCTGCCGTTCGCAGTGATCGTCGCGCTGCTGCTGTGGTCGCAGCGCAAGGAGGTGTGGGATGCGGCTCGCTGAACAACGCGGGGTACGCACCGGGGTCCCGTTCGTGGTGGCCCTCGTGGCGATCGCGGTCGGCTACGGGTTGAGCGTCGGACTCGACGGGTACTTCGTCTACCTCGGCATGAGTGCCGTCGTCGCCGGGATCTCGTTGCTCGGGCTGGGTGTCGTCACCGGCAGCGCGGGGATGATCTCGCTGTGCCAGCTGACCTTCGGCGCGGTCGGCGCCTGGGTGGTGTCGGCGCTGAACGAGGCGCGGGCACCCGGTGGGTTCCTGATCTGGCTGCTGCTCGGCGGGCTCGCCGCGGGCGTGGTCGGGATCCTCGTCGGGCTCCCGGCGTTGCGGCTGCGCGGGATCAACCTCGCCGTCGTCACACTCGGGCTCGCCGCCGCGGCCGACCTCGCACTGGTGCAACTGCAATTCCCCGGTGTCTCCGGCGGTATCTCGGTCGACCGGCCGGACGCCTTCTCCGACGACCGGTCGTATTTCCTGCTCGCCGTGGTCGTGCTGGTGCTCTGCTGCCTTGCCGTGTACTTCCTGCGCCGCGGGCGCTGGGGCAGCGCGTGGCAGGCGGTGGCGTTTTCCGAACGCGGCACGGCGGCCGCGGGTACGAGCGTGCGGACGTCGAAGCTGACGGCGTTCGCGGTGAGCGCCACCCTCGGCGGGATCAGCGGCGGCCTGCTCACCGGGCAGGTAGGCCTCGCGTTCCCGGCCAGTTTCACCGCGATCCAGTCGTTGGCGCTGTACGTGCTGGCGATCATGTCCGGCGCGCATCTGATCGACATGGCGGTGTTCGGCGCGGTGCTCTGGGTCGGCGTGCCGGAGCTGCTGAAGCGCTGGGGAATCCCGCAGGACTGGGGTTTCGTGGTCTTCGGCGTGCTCGGGGTCCAGGCGCTGGCCAGTGGCGGGAACCTGGGCACCACCGTGCGGCAGCTGTGGTATCGGCGGTCGAAGAAGGAACCGGCGAAACTCGATCTGGTCGCGGGAACCGCGGCCATCGAACCGGTCTCCCCCGGTCCACCGGTGCTCACCGTGCGCGGGCTGAGCGTGAACTTCGGGCATGTGTCCGCCTTGTCCTCAGTGGACATCGCGGTGCCGGAACACGGGGTGCTCGGCGTGATCGGGCCGAACGGCGCGGGCAAGTCGACGCTGGTGGACGCGATCAGCGGGTTCCTGCCGAACGCGGACGGCTCGGTGGAACTGGGCGGCAGCCCGCTGACCGGCTCGCCGTCGAACCGGGCCCGGGCGGGGCTGCGCCGGACGTTCCAGCAGGACCGCGTCCCACCGGGGCTGACGGTCGGGGCGTACGTCAAGTTCCTCGCCAGGCGGCGGCTGACCGCGGACGAGATCGGCGAGGCTTTGGACTTCTTCGGCTGCCCCGCCGCCCGCACTCCACTGTCCCAAGTGGACGTCGGCGCGCGCAGGCTGGTCGAGGTCGTCGGGCATCTGCTGGCCAAACCGCGGGTCCTGCTGCTGGACGAGCCCGCCGCCGGACTGCCGCACGAGGAACACGTCGCCTTCGGGGAGCGGCTGCGGCAGGTCCCCGCGCGGTTCGGGGTGTCCGTGCTGCTCATCGAGCACGACCTGGACCTGGTGCGGTCGGTCTGCGACACGATCACCGTCCTCGACTTCGGCCGTGTGCTGGCCTCCGGCCCGCAGGCCGAAGTGCTGGCGGATCCGGCCGTGCTCAAGGCGTACATGGGTGAAACGGAGCTGCTGTGAACGCTTTGCGGATAGCGGGATTGACGGTCACGCGCGGTGCGGGTCCGGTGATCTCCGGCGTCGACCTCACCCTCGAACCGGGCCGGATCACCGCGCTCGTCGGACCCAACGGTGCGGGCAAGACCAGCCTGCTGGAGGCCGTCTCCGGGGTGGTCCCGGCTTCGGCCGGGACCGTCCACATCGGACCGGACGAGATCACCAAGCAGTCCAGGGTCGCCAGGGCACGCAAGGGTTTGGCACATATCGAACAGGGCCGCGCGGTGTTCGGCGGCCTGACCGTGCTGGAAAACCTGATGCTGACCGCACGCACCCGCGCGCGGGCCGACGAGTTGTTCGAACTGTTCCCCGAACTGGAGAAACGCCGCGACTCACCGGCGGCGTTGCTCAGCGGGGGCGAGCAGCAGATGGTGGTGCTGGCCCGCGCGTTCGCGGCGCGGCCGTCGTTCCTGCTGATCGACGAGATGTCGCTCGGCCTGGCGCCGGTGGTGTTCACGCGGCTGCTGCCGATGGTGACCCGGTTCGCCGAGGAAGGGGCGGCGATCCTGCTCGTCGAGCAGTTCACGCACCTGGCCCTCGGCGTGGCGAGCGACGCGCTGGTGGTGTCTTCGGGGCGGGTCACCTACGCCGGCGACGCGCAGGGCCTGCTGGACTCCCCCGGCACCCTGCACTCCGCCTACCTGGGCGAGGCCTGACGCCCCCTTCACGCGCGTGAAGGCCCCCTTCCCTCGGCTGAGCCCAGGGCCCCGGCAAAGTCGGTTGCCTGGATGAGGGCAGGCACGGTCTCTGGTTGATCATGTGAGTGTCTAAGTCCCATGATCGTGTGAGAGAA